>CADECN010000076.1 GCA_902825785.1 uncultured Hyphomicrobium sp.
TCATACGGTGTGAGGTACGGGCCGCTAGGTGATCCGGCACCAATCGCTGAGGTTGAGCCTTTCAAAAGAATAGAAATTGCCACTGCGTTAGAGCGGCAGGATCCTTTCAACCAATCGGACGCGTGGCGAGTATATTGCAAGCAGGACCCTTCGGGAGCACTTGACGCTGCCATCGCTGCTGACACAGGGGCGGTTCAGACTGACCGCTGGCGCGACGTTCTTTGGGGGATTCAGGACGTCGGTAAAGACAGCGAAGAAGCCAAGATTCGTGGTGGCGCGCTTTGCCGGAAAGCGTTTTTGCATCTGGAACGCTGTGAGGATGAAAGCCTAGGACGCCTGAAATTCGCATTGGTCGATTTGTATCGCTACGCGCACGCGATCGGGGTCGAGATTGATGATTCATGGTGGGACAGACTGTGGTCGTTGCCTCATTCGGTAGAGATTGATTTCTCGGACGTCGACGCCAACAAAGACCCAGGCTATGAGCTAATTTCGATCGCCATAAACCGACCTGCCGGCAAGTTGATCGAGATGATCATCAATAGGCTCGATGCAAAGTATGTCGACCAAAGCGAACGCTTTAGATTGGAAACGGAGCGGCGCCTAAGCAAGGCGATCGAGCAAAACGACCTCGACGGTCTCTATGCGATGGCCGAAATTGCGCGCCACATCGGCCGGCTCCACGCATTCGCGCCGCAACTTCTCACTCAAACCTTGATTTCTCGGTTGGTGGCCGACACGCCGCACGGCGAAGCGTTGCGATCAATTCTGGTTGGGATGGCACCACATATATATCGAGATCTTCGTGTCAAACTTAGAGACCCGATTCTTCGGGGGGTCCGCGAGCACCGGCCTAACAACGACACCTCTGAAAACGTAGTTGGACGCGTGGTGGCGTATGTGCGCGATGATCTCGCCCGCCAACCAAACGACCCAAACCGGTTGGCGGTTGGTGAGGCGAAAGAAGTTCTATCCGATTGTCACGAAAGTCTCCGAGTCGGTGCCGCAGAGGTTATGGGAGATTGGCTAAAGCGCGAAAATGAACGTGGGACGGCAGACTTGTGGCGAACCGAGTTTTCAAAGATTTTTGAAACTATATGGCCTGTCGGCAAGAAGCATCAAACATCGGGCGCATCAATTTCGCTTGCGAAGCTCACTTTGGCTGCCGGTGACGCTTTCCCCGAAGCGTGGGACACGGTTCGACCTTACATCAAACCGCTCGACCAAGATTGGCCACACCTCTACTTCCTGAGCGGAGACGAGTCTCGTGCGACCTTGGACAAATTCCCGAGCCTAATTCTGGATATGCTCTGGGCACTGCTCAAACCAGCTGATAGAGGCCGATGCCACGAGCTGGGTAAAATTCTCGAGCGAATTTCGGCAAGCGAACCGAACCTGAAGTTGGATCGACGATTCCAGATGCTTGAGACTCGAGTTCTGAAATTTTAACGCCTTGCCACGTTCCTGAAGCGCCTAACTTCGCATGCTAAAATGCTTGTCGACGAGCATCAACGAACGATGACCAACAAGGGCGGGCGAGAGGATAAGATGCCGAAAAAGATGCCCAGGGGCTTCGAATCCATCATCGCCCATGAGGAATGGCGACGCGCGTGCGACTGGTACGCATCCTCACCTCACAAAGCAGAGATGATTAGCTGGACGGTTCAAGGCCTGATGCTCCAGAGCATGCGCCGGGAAGGCATCGCTAGGCCCAGCGCGAGCGTAAAGAGAAAGCCCCGCTCGTCTCACTGACTCTGCTGATTTCCGAGCTGACGCGCGATCTCATTGAGCACCACGATCCTGCCCCATGACGGGAGCGCCTGCTTGGCCGCGTTACGCCTCGTGAGTTCAGCGGCGAGTAGGCGATGGCCTTCACCAGTCGTGTCCGTGAGAAGGCGCGCTGTTTCAGCGATGCGCGGCTGAGTCTTTCCCTGGTACCATCGATATGCGAGCCATGCCGTGGCCGGCGTAGGGCGGTATTGCAGGTTGGAGTAGGCGCGGGCGGCTTGCACAGTAACTGGCTCAGCCTCTGAACGATTCCGAGAGAGAGAGCGTAGTGCTTGCGCCACGTCTTGCATGTTGCCGATATTCTGTAGCTCGTTGCCGAGCTGCTTCGCTGTGGCCCCGCGCGCCTTCCCGTGCCGGCCAACACGGTTGTAAGCATCGACGACGTCAGGATTGGCAAACAGTTTCTCCCTGACCGAACCGAGGTCGGCTTCGTTCTTCTTCGTGAGATCCGCAATACCATGCAGCATGCCAAGCGCAGCAGTGTCGCGCTGGGTCGTTGGAAGGTTTGCGATCGCTACGGCAGACTGGGCGCGTGGCAGCGTCTCTTGTGTGGGCAGGTGGAAGCCGAGTTTAAACGCCTCTTCACGAGCGTGGACATCGTGCATGGCCCGTTTCGTCGCCACAATCTGGCCCGCACGGCTTCTCGTTTTCGCGAGTGCCTCCATGGCCGGCCTGGTTGCCTGCATCATACGGCGGCCGAGATCTCTCTCTCTGCCTACACCCTCGCCAGCCAGGCGGCTTGCTTCGGCATCCATCGCTTCGAGGACAGGCACCGGGATATTGTCGTCGCTCAGCCGCAAAGGTGTCGTCGAGCGGGCGCCCGAGCGAAAGGCATCAACGGCTCTGTCGTAGTCGTCGCCAATCAGGGGGATCGCATCAGCAGCAATTGTATCGCTCGAGCCCGGTATGCTGACGCGCTGCGATGCCTCCCGATAGAGTCTGCGAAATGGCTCGTGCTGGTCGAATAGATCGGCGAAGCCCTTGACGCGTGTTGCCGCGAACGATTTACCGGCTGGCGTTGAGGCAAGAGTGTTCAGTCTCTCTCCGCCTCGTTTTAGGCGCTCGGCATTTTCTGAATGAATGCGGTGCATACTTCGGTCAGCGTTGGGAACGCCGTGAGAGTCGAACAAGCGCGTGCGGAAAGCTTCCCCTTGTGTAGCGTCACTCGAGTTCTTTTGCTGATTTCGTATGAGCGCTTCCCAGACATTGCTGCGCGTCTCCTTACCGTTCTCGATGCGCAGCACGTTCGGCTGATTGAGCCGTGCCGCGCTATCGCCGGCCAAGTCAAAAAGTCGGTCGCTGTTGGTGTTGACTAGAGCGCTGGGCGTATTCGGAACGCTGTTCTTTTGGAGCGCCGACGCAAGGTCGCTTGTGGTGCGGATCCCTCCAAGCTCCGCGGCATTGGCAATCTCCTTGACCGCGTAGTCGGTGGTGAGGCGCAACGGAACCGAACTTGAGCCTCGAGCATGGAGCCATTCAGCGACGCGCTTGGGGGCTTCCAAAACGAGTTTTGAAGCACCAGGCACAAGCGCTGCCACCGTCCCCAGACCAGTAGACGCAACGCCAGTCAGCGCCGCGCCTTTTGTGAACTCTGCGGCGTCGCTGCCTATGTCGCTCTTATCTTCCATGGCGCCTACTGCGCCGAGGCCGCCGACGGGTGCCATAA
Source organism: uncultured Hyphomicrobium sp. (assembly GCA_902825785.1). GTDB lineage: Bacteria > Pseudomonadota > Alphaproteobacteria > Rhizobiales > Hyphomicrobiaceae > Hyphomicrobium_B. The sequence goes on from CADECN010000076.1 coordinate 3,455, forward strand.
CCACACCGGACGCTGCCGCAGTTTTCATCGCGCCCGCACCAGCCCCCGCCAGCCGCTGAATCACCTTCGCGATAGGCCCCATGGGCACCAGCATCGAGGCTCCGATGGCCAATGCCTTATCACCGGCCCCCAGACGCTCGGTAGCGCCCGCCAGCTTCTCGCGCTCATCAGCCAGCGCAGCGGCCAAATCCTCGCCAATGGCGGCCCTGACGGCCGCAATCGCTTCGTCGGAATAATTGAAGGTGGCGTTCTGGCTGAAGTAGCGCGCGAAGTCCCATACCTGCTGCGTGTTCGCCTCCCGATCGGCGTCAGTGTAGTTCGACACAGTGCTGCCACGCGCCACGGTGGGCTGCGGAGTCGGAGTCGAGAGTGTGGGCGCCGGCACCTCGGGGTTCGTCATTTGGACCGCCGGATAGCGCCTGGCGAACTCATCGGCAGTCAATGTCTGGCCTGGCGCCGGGCTGATGGGCGGCGCGGTGGACCCGTCGGCACTCTGCCCTATGAGAGCACCGGGATAGCGTTTTTCGAACTCATCGGGGGTTAGGAAGTTCGGCATTGCGGTCTCTCCGAAGGCTGCGGGCCTACGGCAGTTATTTTCGCACACTGACCTTCGCGCCCGTCGGGCTGAGAGACCCCAAGTTCGAACGTCAAAAGACGCTTCGCAGCGCTTGCGAATCGGCAACAAATGCCATTTATTGAATGCTGTGACGACCGTCTAAGGATTCAATACGACCCATGAATGCTAGAGCCGTAACAAAATTCGTCAGCTACCTTCGCGTGTCGACGCAGAAGCAAGGCCGCTCGGGTCTCGGGGTGGAGGCGCAGCGCGCTGCCGTTACAACTCACGTGGCTTCCGCGAGTGGGCGGTTGCTTGGCGAGTACATCGAAATCGAGAGCGGTAAGCGCGCTGACCGGCCAAAGCTGCGGGAGGCACTGAAGCATGCAAAAATGACTGGAGCTACGCTCGTCGTCGCGAAGCTTGATCGTCTAAGCCGCAACGTTGCTTTCTTGGCCACTCTAATGGACAGCGGGGCGAAGTTTGTGTGTGCGGACAATCCGCACGTTACCAAACTCACTGTCCACGTTCTTGCGGCGGTCGCCGAACAAGAGCGTGACGCCATTAGCGCCCGCACCAAAGACGCGCTCGCCGCGGCGAAGCGGCGTGGCGTCAAGCTTGGGGCTCGAGATCGTCGTCAGATCGCTAAGCACGCGGCCGAAGGTAACAAGGCCAGTCGCGCTGTCTTACGAGCGCGTGCCGACGCCTTTGCCGCCGACGTCTTGCCAATCATTAGAGATATCCAGGGCGCTGGGCTGACTACGCTTGCAAGCATCGCCTACGAACTCAATGAGCGAGGCATTCAGACCGCTAGATCAGGAAAGTGGCACCCCGGCAGCGTCCGGGCGATCTTGGGGCGCTTGATAGTCTGAGCCGCTGTGACTCTCTCTCTCTATCGGACGGGGAGGGGGGTGGAGTCCCAACCCAAAAAAGGTACCCCTTTTCTGGCGGGAAGCCCCCCCGGGGCTTTCGCCCCGCTGGGACTCCTCAGAGGAAACGGGACTCCGCGGGATGCGGAGTCGACCGACGTTTAGGAAATGTGCGAGCCCGTGTTTGCGCGTCAGCTGGATTCGACACTTGGAGTCAGAGCGGGAAAAAATGGAGGTTGGTCTCGACAGCTCACGAAGTCTTGAGCGAGGTTATTGCCAGCGGTCACGATCCGCCAAAGATGTTTGAAACGTTCGCTTCGGGAGGCACGATTTGAAGATTTTTTATTCTTGGCAAAGCGACCTTCCCGGGGCCTCTCATCGTCATTTCATCCGCAGCGCCTTAGACCGCGCGATAGCGGAAGTCTCTCAGGATCCCGAGCTCGAAGAGGCTGATCGTCCAGAAATGGATGAAGCGACAAAAGATGAAGCAGGTATGATCGACATCGCAGCAACCGTTTTAAGGAAGATCGGCGAATGCGCGGCTTTCGTCGCCGATTTAACACCCGTTTGTGTCACTTCGAACGGTAAGAAAATGCCGAACTCCAACGTAGTTTTCGAATTGGGGTTCGCTTACGCTAAGCCTGGTCAAGGCGCGATTATTGCTATCGTCAACACGGCCAACCACAAGCCCGACGACTTGCCCTTCGACCTCGTGGCAAACGGGTAATGACTTATCGGTTGCCCGACGATCCAACGTCGGCCCAGAAGAAGGCTGCGCTTTCAGAACTGTCGAAAGCACTTGCAGACGCACTAAAGCTTATCGTCGCGCGAGCTGGAGAGTCGAGGGCCGCAGCGATAGAAATCAAAGGGGTGGAGGCCGACCCGGCCGACCAAACAATTTGGAAGGGTGGGCGCACATTCGACTTCACCGTGAGCAATTTGCGGGCGGACGTAGTTCACGTCGTAGCAAGCAACACAAGATCCTTTGTCCGCGTGATACCGGCGGCTTGGCCCGTCCCAAACATCAACGAAGTCCAATCCTCCTCCGGTGACGTTTGGCCTAACGCCTACGGCGGTAGCATGGCGGGCAACTACGGTCCTGTCGAATTCGGATACGTCAAGCTTTGGTACGCGGGTAGAGCCGAAGACGGCAGTTCTGTCGCCACAAACGTTGCCGCGTTCCACGAGGCCACTGGCGAGTGGTGGTTCATTGATGGTTCGTCAGTAGTTGCATATTTGGACCAAGTATACTTCGACCTTTATAAGGTTTTGGACGAGTGGCGCCGCTGTGTCCGCGTTGCAAACTCCAACCTCGACAAACTCGGAGCGCCGAACACGCGAAAAGTGATCGTCGGCGTTGGCGGCGCTCAGAATGCGGTCTGGTCCTCTAAAGGATGGCAACGCAAGTTTCGTAAGTCATCGATGCTGCATTCAACCCAGAATGCTCGATGGACCACCATAGATGAGAATGAGTTTCTCAGAGAAGCTTTCAATAAAGTGCTCAACGGCTTTGCTATGGACCCATTCACCCAAGAGGACTTCCATAAGATTTTAGACCGAAAGTAAGCTTCGGTTGCTTTTGGCGGCGTCGAACCCTCACAAAAAGAACGCGCAAGCTAGCTGCGAACAAGCGCTGACAGAAGGCCCTCGCGACGAATAAGAATGGCGCGAGACACGGCACACAGTGCAAGAAGTAGCGGCTCGCGCTTAGCTTAAACCGCTGAGTTTCGCGCGTTCCTCGGTCAGCTGACTCGTTCGCCTGCTCGGAGCGCGTTTAAATGTTGGCCGCTTCCTGACAAGATGCCGACGAGGACCAATGCCCAAAAGCATTAAAAAGACACCGGTTGACGCCAAAAAACTCTCGCTGGAACAATGGCTGACGCTGCTTGCGCGCCCAGCGGACAAGCAACCTGCGCTTTTTCACAATTTCAGCTTTCCGACAGATCAGCATCTATTGAGCTATCTCGACACAATTGCTTGGAGGTCAGATAAAGAAATAAAACTTCTGCTCCGAAATTTCCTGTTTATGGGCGGAGGTCTCGGAGCGGATGAAATGCGTTTCAAGTATTTCGCAGCTCAAGACAATATTCTTGAACTCATTGATGAGCATGAGTTTATTGCGAGGCTGTTCGATCGAAGGCGGCACACATGGGAGGGTATGAGTTGGATCATAGATCTCCTACCGCATCAGCCCGCAACGGCGATCGCCGCAATTGAAGCTTATCAGCTGGCTCACTTACAAATTCTGCCTGACGGACGCATTCATGGACTGTCGGACGCTGTTGCAATAGTTCGCGCGAAATACCTGAATGCTGTTACGCAGCGATCGCTACTCGACTGTTTGTCACCTCGCGAATTCGAGCTCTTGATCGCAGCCTTGTTTCAGGAGGAGGGGCTTTCTGTGGCGGTTACAAAGCGTACTCGGGATGGTGGGTATGACGTCGTCGCCACTCGGGAGAGCATTGGAGTGCGAGATCGAAGGCTCATTGAATGCAAACACGGGTACTCCACGGTAGGGGTGCGCGTCGTGCGCTCCTTGAGAGGCGTTCTTGATACGCAAAGGGCGGCTCGAGGCATTGTGATCACGACAGCGCAGTTCACGCACTCGGCATTGCAGTTCGCTGAGGAGGACGGTCGCTTGGAGTTAGTCGCATTCGACGAGCTGTGCCGACGCTTGAACGCGGCCTTTGGGACGAACTGGATTCGGACCGCCTCTTTGATAATCACTTCGGTGATGGCCGAGATCAAAGAGGCTGGGCAGGCGCCAATCAAATTACTGCCAAGCGAACACAAGTAGACATGAGGGGTCGAGTTGGTTCGTTACTCGTGCGGTCGTAGTCGCTGGGCGGCACGCTCACGTCGTGAGCGATTACTTGGAAGGCGGCGATCGAGGCGTGAGAGCGTGGGTGGACCGCCCCTTACCCAGTGAACGCTCGCTCGCATTTCACGCCGCCGTTGAGCATTGACTTTTCTATATCTCGACCACGCGTCAGCGGCAGTGTAAACGACAGCAAGAAAGTTGATTGGTCTAATCCATTTCATCTGAAAGATCGTCTAGGCGAAGGCGAATTCAAATCGGGGCGCATTTTTTCTGAGAGCACGCATTTGAAACTGACTTCAGGTTCGCTTATCTCATTACACCGTGCCGCCCGCGCCTGTCGCGCGGCGAGAGGCCGTTATTTTGGACATTACGATCAGACGCTCGACCAACACGAAAAGGAAATCCAGAACATCGGCCGGTTGCGTCCCCTTGCTCTGACCGTCGACGCCGCAGCCGAGGTTGCTGCCTCGAACCTCAAATATGATTGCCTTGCATTGCTTTACGTTTTGGAGGGGGGAGATGGCAGCTGGAGAAATCCGCACATAATTCGTTCCCGTGTCGAAGACCGTTTGACTTCCGACATTCGCCAGTCTGTCGTTCAACACGAAGACCATTTGTTTTCTCAGTCGTGCGATGCGATGAGGGCGGCTCTTGCTGCCACAGCTTCCATCCGAAACCAGCGGGATAAAGCTGCCGAAGCGCTGCGCGTTATCCTGGACAATTTCATCACGCTCATGCGCGAGCTCGATGCCCAAATTAGGCCTGGAACCCATTTCGACAACCCGCTGTTGCTATTCGCGGCAAGCCTCATCGCCGAATTCACCTATTATCAGGTACTACCCGAGGAACTTGATCTGGCCCGTCAGCGCGTCAAGATTTTTGTTCCAAGCGAGGCGTTTAAGGATCTTTTATTGGCTAGCCAATCCGTCAACGTCTCGCTCGCTGGTGGAGAAGATGTGGAAGGCGGGGCCGCGTTCGTTGTCGATACTGGAAATACTTTAGCTGTTGCAGTCAAGGCTGGTTCCCGCGTTTACATCGGATTTCGGGGAACCATTTTTTCATATCTTGGGGACTGGAAAACCAATCTCAATGATCGTCCGCGCTCATGGCCGCGCGCCGCCGCAACAGCACTCACCTCTGGATCTTACCACGCCGGATTTTTGAGCGAGACGTTCCGGATCTGCAGTTTGCTACTGCCGGAACTTTGGCGCCGGCGCCTAAATGATCGGGAGATCGTGTTGTGTGGCCACTCGCTCGGTGGTGCGATCGCATCTGTCGCCCAGCTTCTATTTCTCAATGACAACTATAAGCGTGTACGAACCGCATCGTTTGGAGCACCACGCTTTTGTGATCGAAGCGCCTACACGGCGCGCGGTATCGAAATTCCGTTCCAAGTTCGCCGTCGCGGCGACATGGTTCCTAGAGTTCCGCCAAGGTTTACCGGTTACGCCGATCCCACCATTGACTATTGGGTTCCGCCCGGGCGCCCAAAGCACCCCTGGATCCCCGATGAAGTGCATTGGGGTTATTTTGTTGGCACTCTAGCGAAGAATCACAACGTGGAGCGATATCGCATCGACCTTACACCCGTTGGATTTCGAAAGCTTGGCCCACGCCTCGGCGGGTTCACCGAGATTAAAGCTGCTGATTTGAGGTAGGAACGGAACTGTGCGGGATGCGGCGGAGGAAATGTGCTCTCCTAAGCGCTAGTCCACAAGGCGGGCGCGCCTTGCTATAGAGGCACCGGTGAACGGACATTGGAAAGGGAACGATGTCCATGCACAGACGAAACCAGACAGTCGCGACGCTCGGCCAGATTCATTACGACGCCTCGCCAAGCTGGGCTTGGCTCAGTTGCCATTGCTGCCCGCATCGTGTCGCGATGACGCTCGCCTGGGCGGTGATCCGCTACGGCCCCCATGTTTCGACCGACGTGCTGCGCCGGCGGGCGCGCTGTTCGAAATGCGGCGCGCTGGGCGCGGCGCTCATGCGGACGAGTTACGTCAACATGGCCATCGGCGACCGGTCGTTTCCGGCAGATTTGACGTGGCCGGCGGACGTGGCCGTTACACAAACTACCGCACCCAGCGTGTAGGCGTGCGAGCGCTAAGCTGGCCGTGACGGCGCGACTCTTTCGAAGCACTTTGCGGATTAAGGTTCTTGGCGTGTCAAGTACGGCCCGAGCCTCTTTTCGAGGCGCGCGCGATCGGCGTCCGTATGTCGCCGGAGCCGCTTGCGGCCATCGTGCGCAAACTCTGAATAGTTGAGCTCGACGAGTGTCACTCTGTAGCTTGGAAGCACGCTGCGGCGGCGCGCGTCGTAGAGTCTCCGCTGCTCGCCGCGCGAAACCCCGCTCACCGTGATGCGCTTGTCCATGAACGGCACGGCCTCGCTGTGCTGGCATTCACGATACTCGATGACGAGACCGAGATCCTCGTAAAAGGCATCGACGGGAAGGCGCCGGCCTGCGTTTTCCAGTACCGGATTGGCCGTATTAGGCCCGCGCCGGTCGCCGCGCAAGAAATCAAAGCGGTGCTGGCGAAGGCTCTTTCTGCGAAGAACAGCGTCGCAAAGATCGAGAATGTAGGATTCGTCACTCAAGTTGCGGCTCACCATGCCGCGACGATAGCCCGAGTCGGCGACGAGGGGCAGGGCCGATCGTTTTTGGAGGCGATCAATGATCCGAACGCTGAGTGCAAAAAGTCAGGACCTCATACCCGTCTGCATCCGAAGCTGCTAGGTTCGGGATAGGGAGCAGCTGTGTGGGGCCATGCACCAGAGCGACAGCCGTGAGAATTTCGAGGACGCGCGTCGGCAGATCATCGAGAACGCGCTCTACGTAGGCAAGAACCCGGACGAAGTGACGCTTAAGATGCAGCGCTCTTGGTCGCTGCGAAAGTCGCTCGTGCAGGAAGTGGCGAACGCCGCGTTGCAGTACTGCGCCGCGACGGGGCTGGACCACTATCAGTACTCCAATCTCGCCGGTGACGGGATCGACGTCATCAACTCGCTTGAGTCTGCCCTGACCGAGAACGAGAAGTTCGATCTCTCGGAAAACGCTAAAAGTGATCTCAACTGGAACTTCTGGAAGCACGATGACCAGCCGCACCTCCGCATCAGGCAGCAGAAATTTCCGTACATGGAGCGCTACAACATCGAAGAGGCCGCGACGAGCTACCTCGCGCTGCCGTACCGGGCGCCCCTTCTCGAACGCACGCTTGTCGATCTCCTGATCGCTCTGGAGCTTTATCAATACAGCAAAGAGATGTTGGAGAAGCCTCCGATCGGATTGCGCTGGCTCAACACCGGTGCACCGCTGACGCAGAAGCATGTGCTTCGGCAATACATCGGTGGGTGGTTATCGAGTGGATTGATCCTTCTTGGACCTGCTTACCTTGCTAGCAATTTTGGCCCTGGCCTTATCGGCGAGACGGCCTCCACATGGACGGCCGGGATCTTTACTGTCCTATTTCTATTGGACCGCGCATTCTCGACCGCAATATTGCCGGTCGCGTGGCGTGGACAGTACAAGGCAAGAAAGCAAACGCGCTCGCTGATGACCGCTATGGCGCACACATATGCGGAGCTCAGCGGCAGTGGGGAGGTAAGCACGAGGCGGTTGCGAGAGGTCGCAGCGAAAGCGGCAGATCAAGGCGTCGTCTGGCCGAAGCCACTGTTCCTCATACTCGACGACAACATCGCGCGCAAAGGCAGAATATAGACCACGTGGCAGCGCTCAGCCTCCCTGCGCGCTAGTGCGACTGTCTGGCAATCGAATCGTCGCCGATAGGCAAGAAGATGACCCGGCGGATGGCGTGCCGGGCCAAGGTGAGGGAAGAATGCCGGGGAACGATCGCCGGCACTGGCTGGACAACGCGGCGGCGGGAGAGATGGTTCCGGTGTTTAGAGATCAGAGCTCTACTTAGAGAGGTAGCTGCACACGAGCACGAACGCCATGAAGCCGCCCCACGCCGCCCACCACCAGAGAATCCAGCGCACAGCCTGCCTGTTCGACAAGCCGCCGGCCTCGATGCGGCGGGCTTCTGCTTCGGCAACACGCCGCCGCCGGTTCTCCCAGTATCCCGGTGTCGCGATAACCTCTGTCAGATACACGAAAGGCGCCGCCACAAGCGCCAACACTAAAAAGGCGCCCCCGCCCCAGACAATCACGTCGCCAAGAAAAAGGAGAAGATGCACAAGCGTCATGGTCCCTCCTAAAGCCGTTTGCCCAGAGAGCGAAAAGCAGCTCCGCGGCGCGCTCTCTCTCTCTCTCTTTCCCTCTGAGGGTACGCCGATTCGGCTATAGCGCGCGTGATGACCTACAGCAGCGGCCTAGCCGCGCCCTTGAGCCGACTGAGCCGAGCGCGTTTAAACGCGGCTGCGAGCAAGGAAAAAAGAAAAAAAAGAGCCCCCGGTGGTTCAGCCGGCGGCTCAATACGGGTTCGTCGATCTGCACGATTAGGCGGTTCAAACCCTCGTGCAATTGCCCATTTGCTGACCAAAGCGAAATGAGCGCCAATGCGCAGCGGGGAGAAGGCTTAAACCGCTAGCGCATATTCAGATTATCACAAGCGGCTATTTCAGCAATACGCCAGTTGCGTAATTGGGATTTCAATCAGGCGATTGGTGTACAATATATGGAGTCGTGAAATTACCGGGTTCTTCACGGCGCAAAGGGTTTGCCAATGACCAGATTAGAAGGAAAGGTTCAAAGTGCAGGTTTCACAGGCAAGTGACGGCGAATTGCCGTTTATAGCCACAGTTCTACATCGTGCACGTGGTCAACACCTCGGTAAGAACATCGCGTTCGATAACGATACCCGCCGATACAGCACAATATCGGGCAACGCCGGTACGAACCTCGCAAACAGCTATTTCTTCCAGGAATTTCGAGGAGAGGCCCGTCTTCACGATCGCTGGCTGCTTCGCAAATACCTAAGCAAACCCGAGCAAGCGAGCTGCGCCTTGATCGGCGGAAGTATCCATCCTGATCTCGCTGCAGAGATGGAAATTCAGCGGACGCATCCTGGGGGCGTTGAGCTATGGTCTCGTCGCGACTTCGCTGCGAGAGATAAATTTTTCCGCGACGAACCGCGAAGAACTCTTACATTCGACGTTGACGGCTTTGCTGCTGCGCGCCTTTGGCCCGACTTCAATGCCAGGCATGCGGCGGAACAGGACGTTCATTGGATCATCGAACAACTTTTTAAAGAGCTGGGAGCAGATTGCTTCAACGGTCAGAGGGTCATTCAATTCTCGAGCGGGTTCGGCCTGTATGACGAAGAGACGATTCGCGAGCACATCGATATAGATCTGGCTGAGCCATTGACGCTCGCAGATCAGAAGATTCTTGCTCAGATATTGAACGATCGCGCACGCGAAAAC
>CADECN010000077.1:0-11762 GCA_902825785.1 uncultured Hyphomicrobium sp.
TCAAACACAAAGTCGAGAGGATATTCCTCGAACTTCTGAACGCCATTCGTCACTCCCAAATTCCAAATTTTTTCGGTATTCGCCGTTCACATGGACGTCGGGTCACGACGCGCAGTCTTCACCGACGCGGCCGTACCTGCGGGTCCGTTACTTGGTGCTTCAGAACGCGATCTTCGACCCTGCTACAACCGTATCGAAATCCTCCACGCCGGTTGCGCCAACGGCAGCGCCGCCGGGGCCGACGAGATCGAAATGCGAGCCATGGCGGCGATAGCCCAGGTAAAGCTGCATTTCGGCCGACTCGATATGCTGGACGACACCGAAGCCCCACACATCAGCTTCGTTTCCTGTGATGCGGGACGCGCCGGGACCGAGGCTCGTCACCAGAGCCGCATCGTCGACAACTGTCACGAAATCCTCGAAACGGCCGTACTCGCCGTAGAAGGCCGTCGGGCCCAGGCCGTTCAACGTCGCGATCCAACCGATCTTGGCGTAGATGAACTTGGCGTCGGCCGGTGTACGAAGCACGCCGTCGGCGTCAATTGCCTGGCCATCGAATGAACGAACGCCGAAGCTGACAAGTGCGTTCAGGCCGCTTGCCTGATGCAGCAGCGCCGCCGATCCCACGACGGTCGACTGATCAACGTCGGCGAATTCGCCGTCGGTGTCGCGAACCTCGGTGTAGGCCAGCGAAGCGGCCAGATGAAACCCGCCGCCTTCGCCGTCGTACTTGACGCCCACATCCCAGATGTCGTCCTCGCCCCAACTCGCGGAAACAATGAAGCCCGTCATGGCGGGCGAGTCGTAGCGGACGAGATTTGCGGTATCGCCGTTGAAGTGGTTGTAAAGGTCGCCCCAGGCGAGATCGAGCAGTGTGCCGTCGCGACGCCGCAAGAGGAACGCACCACCCACATCCTGTACGCCGGCGTAGGCGGCAACGCCTGTTTCCGACAGATCGTTTTCGGGTGCCGTGTCGGTCACGCGCGAAGCCTTGCCGAGCGAAAACTTGCCGTAGCTTTCGCTTTCGATCCACCAGTGGTTCTGCCAGAGCTGAAACTGTGGTTCCGAACCGTTGTCGTTCACTTGATCGACGTCGTCGGAGAGATCGTCGCGCACGCGAATGGTGATGTCGTAGCCGACCGCCCAGCCAGGCGCGATTTTCGCATCACCCGCGACACTAAAATTCGTCTGGTCGTTCTTGTTGCCGACCACGTAGGCGTTGCTTTCTTGGTGGTCGTCCCAGAACATGACCATCTTGTTCACTTGGCCCGCGATGGTGAGCGAGACTTTTCTATTCCCTTTGCGCGCCGCGGTCGCTTCCAATTCTGCGATGCGCCCCTCCAGATCGGCGCAACAATTGCCGCCTAGATCGGCGGCTTTCGCAACTTTGGAAGCTTGGACAAGTAATGCGCACATTAAAATAAAAGCGGCGCACAAAGGGAGAGCCGCATCCAATGGCCTCTCTAAGCCCATTTGCGCACCCCGACGTTCGAAATTCGGCGCAACATATTGCTTATTTTTCTAGTACAGATTTTGAGTCGCATGCAAAAGACTTTTGTTTACATTTTTGTATACTTGCATTTCATCGCGATTTGCCCGACGCCTGCAACTCACTTGGTACCCTTGCACGCAGGCTGGCGCCGCGCTGTTGCGGGCACGGCACAAAGCGACCCCTCCCTGCAAACTTCGTTTCTAGCGAGAGGGCGTATTTCTTGGTTCATTGAAGGCGGTGTAAATCTAGTGTCCAGGCGTCGCCGGGACGGCCAGAGGCTCTTCGATGTCCTCCTCAGGCCGGTGCTCGGCGGCCAGCACCATGTATACAGCCGGCAAAATCAGCAGCGTAAACAGTGTGCCAATCGCCATGCCGCTTACCAGCATGATGCCAATGCTGTTGCGCGCCTGCGCGCCGGCGCCGGTTACGAATACGAGCGGCATATGTCCGAATACGGTGGCGGCCGTCGTCATTAGAATAGGCCGCAAGCGTGTAATCGCCGCCTCTCGAATTGCCTCCAGCTTCTTTTTGCCGGCAATCTGCATTTCGTTGGCGAAAGCGACGATAAGGATGCCGTTTTTGGCAATAAGGCCGACAAGCGTAATAAGGCCGATCTGGCTGTAAATGTTAATCGTCGTGAAACCGAAGAAAGTGAAGACGAGCGCGGCCGTCAGCGCCAGCGGCACGGAGCCGAGCAGCACGACGAGCGGATCGCGGAAGCTACCGAACTGCGCGGCGAGCACGAGATAGATCAGCAGCACGGAGAAGGCGAGTGTGCCGGCGAGCGTCGCACCCTCGTGTCGGATCTGGCGCGATTCACCGGCGTAGTCGACCGTGAAGCCAGCCGGCAGGACGGTGCGCGCAGCCGCCTCCAGCGTTTCGAGCGCCTGCGCTTTCGTAATGCCGGGATTGACGCCGCCGAAAACGCGAAAACTATCGGCTTGCTGGAAACGCGCGAGCGTTCGCGGTGCGGTGAATGCCTCAAGGGTTGCAATTGCCGAGACCGGCACCTGTTTGCCTTCCGCCGTCCGGATCTTGTAGTCGAGCAAGTCGACGGCGGCGGCGCGTGCGTCGGTTCCGATTTGCGGTATGACCTTGTAGGCGCGCCCGTCGCGCGTGTAGCGATTGACGTACTGGCCCGAGACAAGGATGCCGAGCTGGCGGCCAACGTCGGCAAGGTCTAGCCCAAGGTCGGCAACGCGCTCGCGATGTACGATGACGCGCACCTGCGGCAGGTCGATCTTCAAGTCGGTATCGGCAAACATGAACTGGCCGCTGGCGAAGGCGGCGTTCACGAGCTGGGCGGCGTAGTCCGCCATCTGTTCCGGCGTCCCAGGGCCTTTCATGACCAATTCGACGTCGTAGTTGCCGGCGCCCGGCAGGGCCGGAGGAAGAACAGGAAAGAGCTGCAGCTCTTTCACCTGCGATACAGCACCAAAGATTTCGGGCTGGATCTGATGCGCCGAGCGTTCGCGGTCATGCCAATTCTTGAACAGGAAGCCGCCGAAGCCGTTTGACGGGAAAACGATCTCGAACATCGCTTCGAACTCGGGCAGCTTCTTGCCGATGTCGTAGATCTCGCCCATGTGGGACGTTGTGTAGGCAAGCGACGCGTCGGGCGCGGAATTGACGATCAACAGCACGAAGCCCTCGTCTTCGACCGGAGCGAGTTCTTTGCCCGAGAACATATAAAGCGGCGCGGCCAGCACGCAGATAAATGCGCCGAAGGCGATGATCTGCGCTCTAAAGTCCAGCACGTAATCGAGTGCCCGGCCATAAGCGGCCGCTATGCTGTCGAACAGTCGGTTGACGAAACGCGCGTAGCGATTCTCATTGCCACCTTCGGGCACCGTATAGGCACTCATGATCGGCGAAAGCGTTATGGCGACGAAGCCCGATACGATCACGGCGGTCGCGAGCGTGAACGCAAACTCCTTGAAGAGTACGCCGGTCAGGCCCGACAGCAGGCCGATCGGCGCGTAGACAACCGCGAGCGTGATCGTCATGGCGACGATGGGACCGAAGAGTTGGCGCGTGCTCACCAGCGCGGCCTGGAAGCGTCCCATGCCGTGGCGCATGTGACGCGAGACGTTCTCGACCACGACGATCGCATCGTCGACGACGATGCCGACGGAGAGAACGATGGCGAGCAGCGTCAAAAGATTGAGCGAAAAGCCCATGGCCGACATGGCGGCCGCCGCGCCGATCAGCGAAATCGGGATCGTCACCAGCGGCACGAGCGCGCTGCGCGGCGAGCCCAGGAACAGAAACACGATCAGGCCGACGATCGCCACGGTTTCCGTGAACGTCGTCGCGATTTCCTTGATCGAGTTCTCCATATAGACGGTGCCGTCGTAGGCGAGCGCGATCTCGGTGCCCTTCGGCAGCTGCGTCTTGATGGCGTCGAGTTCGGCGCGCAGGCCGTAGGCGACGCTGATTTCGTTTGTGCCCGGCAGCGGCCATACCGAAAGGTAGACCGCGTCCTTGCCGTTGTGACGGACGTTGGAGGTCTCTTCCTCGGAACCGAGTTCGACGCGGCCGATATCGGATACCCTGATGATGCGGCCGCCGTCTTCGCGAACGATAAGCCGCTCGAACTCCTCAACAGTGCGCAGATCGGTATTGACGAGCAGGTCGACCTGCACCTGGTTGCTCTTGGTGCGGCCGACGGCAGCAAGGAAGTTATTGCGCCGCAAGGCCGCTTCGACGTCGGTTGCGCTCAAGCCGAATGCCGCGAGCCGCTCGGCGTCGAGCCAGATGCGCATCGCTTGCGGGCGCGCGCCCTCGAGCCCAACACGCTGCACGTTCGCAATCGTGCTCAAGCGCGGCTGGATGTTGCGCGACAGATAGTCGGTCAACTCGGCCGGCGACATCGTGTCGGAGACGACGCTGACATAGAACGTCGCGTACGGCCGGTCGGCACGCTGCACTTCGACGACGGGAGATTCCACTTCGGCCGGAAGCTCATGCCTGATCTGGTCAAGCCGGTTGCCGACTTCGGCGAGCGCGACCGTGCTTGGATGGTTGAGCTTCAGGCGCACGGTCACCGTGCTCAAGCCCGGCACACTGCTCGATTCAACATAGTCGACGCCGGTGATGGCCGAGACGGCGCGCTCGATCGGCGTCGTCACGAAGCCACGGATGCCGTCGGCGGATGCGCCGACGTACACCGTCGTGATCACAACCGACGAACTCTCGATGCGCGGATACTGTTGCACCGGCAGCTGGGTCGCGGCGCGCAAGCCGATCAGCACCAGCGCCAGGTTGATGACCACGGCGAGCACGGGCCGTCTGACGAACATTTCAATGGCGCGCATGAAGTGGGTCGCCTTGTCCTTAGTTCGTACTGACGTTGGCGTTGCCCGGCTGCGGCAGCTCAGTGTTGACGAGCAAGCCGTCGCGCAGCTTGAACGAGCCCGAGGCCGCAATCACCTCGCCCGCCGACAAGCCTTTTTCGACCGCGATGTCGGAACCCTCCACAGGACCGGTCTCGATCGGGCGCTGGCGGGCGCGCAGCTTGCCGTCCTCTTGGGCGATAACGAAGACGTGCTGGCCGGACGGAGAGCGCCGCACGGCCGTCAGCGGCACGAGTACCACGGTGCGAGGCTTGGCGATTTCGGCCACCACATCGACGAACGTGCCGGGACGCAGCGCGTTGCCCAGCCCCACGGTCGTCGCGCGGAAGCGAACGGAGCGGCTGCCGCCGTCGATGCTGTCGTCTTCCGCGACGATCTTTGCCGTCGTGGTCTCTCCGGGGATGCCGGAGCCGCGCAGCGTCACTGTCGTTCCAGGCCGCAACGCCGACGCGCTGTCCTGCGGAAGCGAGAAATCGACGTAAGCGTCCTGATCGGTGCCTTGCAGACGGCCGATCAGCGTACCGGCATCGAGATAGGCGCCAGGTTGCAGATCGGTGATGCCGACACGGGCGCGGAACGGCGCTGCAATGCGCTTCTTGGCGATAACGACGGCCAAGCTCTTCGCGCGTGCGCTCGCGGCCGCATATTCCGAGCGCGATTTGTCGACTTCCTGCTGCGAATAGGCCGGGCTTCCCTTGAGGCCCTCGCGCCTGTCGAGCGTCTGCTTGGCGAGCTGCGCCTCGGCTTCGCTCGCGGCAAGCGAGGCTTTCTCCTGCTCGACATCCTGCTGCACCAGAAGCTGGCCCGCTTCCACGATGCTGCCAGACGTGAAGCCGACCTGCGATACGACGCCGGCCAGTTCGTTTCGGATTTCCAATTGACGCAACGCCACAATGGTGCCGATGGCGCGCGTCGTCGTCGCGACTTCGCCTGAGCGTGCGCGCACGGCCGTTACCGCCTCCGACGGTTCCGGCATCAAACTGGCAGCTGCCTGAGCCGCCTTGAATTCGTTCGCCTTGTAAAAGCCGAGACCGCCGGCGATCCCGGCGATCGCAAGCGCTACCAGCAGCCAGGCAAAAAGTTGTCTTGCCATTCAAATCTCTCGGTGGCCTCGTGGCGGCTGAGCGTGACGCGTCCGACCGCATTCGGCATCAGGTTTTTTTAGCGATCGTCGCGCGGCCGGACGGAAGTCTGTCCGAAATCAACCGTGACCTGATTATGCCGCTCGAACCGGCCCCAACGATGGCGCTAACTGGAAGCGCCCGAGCCCGGAAGAGTGCTTCTAAACAGTGTACAGGCCTGCGTCCAGCCAGCGCGAACACCCGGTTTATGACATGACAAAAATGGGACCGACCCTTTCGGGCCGGCCCCATTCGGTCGGGCAGGAGGATATCAGACCAACCGCAGTGTTTAACGACACATCGCCGAAGTCAGAACTCCGAAGTCCGCGCACCCAGGATTTGCTCCCGGATCAAGGCCTGCCGTTCGATGGCTTCGTGGATGCGCGCGGCCTCAGTCTCTCGCTCCAAATCCAACCTTCGCTTCCAACTCTCAAGCCGCATCCGGGCGATACCGCGCGGGCGGCGAAGCCGGGCAAAATAGCTGTCCGGCTTTCTTGTTATGCTCATGGAGTAGCCTCCAGAAGTTGCAGCGAAAGGCTGCGCCGGTTGCGCCGGCTCGCGGCATGAGCAATGGCGGCGCGCTCGGCAAGATAGGGATCGGAGAAGCGGCGTCCTTCCAGCGCGCGATAGGACGGGTGAGCGGCGTGAAACTGGTACTCACGCTCGCCGGTTTCGCGAATGACGAGGCCGACCTGGTCGTCGCCGACCTCGATCACATACGATTTGGTCATGTCTGTTCGTGCCCGGCTGCGCCGGGCTCCTCTCACAAATAGCTTTTCGGTTGCGATGGCAGGCGTTGATCGATGCTGTGCGGATCAACAACAGCCGCAGCACATGGTTCCGCTTTTTGCGGGTGCGAAAGCCGAGAGAGCGAGATAACGCGTCATAGCGGACTCCTTGAATTGCGGAGGCCACGAACCTTTCGTGGCACCTTAGCGTTTGGTGACGCGGCGCAAGTCGCTTGGGAAATCACCGCGGACGACACGATTTTTCGTGTCGACGAAGGGGATACTGCCGACAGTCGGGGCGCACTGCAAATAACAAGATTTCAGAAGGATTGCACAATGTTGAGATACCTGCGGGCAAGCACTTGAAACATCGCCGCGCTGCCCTAGCGCGCGCCTCGTACTTGTTTCGCGGTTGCGTCCGCGCGGGACCGGCATAGGTTCGCCTTTCGGGCGCATAACAAAAAGAGCTTAACCAACATGCGATGGATGCTCGTCGAGCGTCGACCCGACACGGTCCTCACCCAAGGCCAGGAAACATTCCTCGCCGTCGAGGACGGCATGACGAGTGACGCCGAGCAGGCGCAAAAGTTCGAAACGCGACAGGCGGCAGAAAATCATCGACGCAAGCTCAAGCATCCTTACAATTGGGTCGCCGTCAGCACGGACTGACGCGGGTCGGGCAATCATTTTTCGATGGCGGGAATGAGCGACACGGGATCAGAAATTTTCAAGCACCTCGTCGACATCCTCGACATCGCCGCCGCCAATCCGCCGCCCAAGAAGGCCGGACTCGACGGACGCAAGGGATTGGCGCGAAGAACAGTGTTGTCGCTCATCGACGACGTCCTGCGCCTCGACGCTGCAACCGAAGGCGCAGACTGGTCGCCAAGCGACATCGCGCGACTGAAAGAAAAAGCGCTACGCGCGCTCGATGCGCTCAACGCCGCTGACTGACGCTGCCTCCCTCACCAGCCGCCTGTCGTCAGCCACTCGTCCACCATGCGCAACCGGTCCCAACCCCAGAACGGTTCGGCCCCGACGAAAATCCAGGGCGATCCGAATACCCCGCGTTGAATTGCGGTTTCTCCTAAATCGCGTACGCGCTGCTTGATGTTGTCGTCGCTGATGCCGGTTGCGACCTCCTCGCCATCGAATCCGTTGTCGACGGCGAACTTCACGATCTCGCCACCGTCACCAGTGTTCAAACGGCCAGCGAAGTAGGCTGCGTACACCAGCTTGGCGAAACGCACGGCGTCCGTGACAGATTTTCTCTCGATGACATAAAAAGCGCGCGTCGCGGGTAACGCAGTTGCAGGATGAAAGGGCGGCAGCGTGAAATCGACCTTCTTCAGCCGGGCGATGCGATGCCAATCGAGGTCGGCGTACTCCGCTTTCAAGGGCGTGCGACTGAGGCCGGTCGCGCCTGTGATCTTGAACGCGGTGCCGAGCAGAAACGGCCGCCAGACGACCGTGCGGCCGTGGCGCGCGGCCATTGCTTCGATATCAAGCGAGGCGAAATAGCCGTAGCCGGAGGAGAAATCGAACCAGAACTCGATCGGCTCGTTTGCGGATGGCGTCGCGGCGGTCATGCGGATGGTGCTCCTTTGGGACCTTCACTACACTGGCACTACACTGGCTAGACAAACGGGGGCTACCATCCTGAATGACTATGATCCATGTGAAAGGATGTTGCCGTGTATCTCGCTGCCGTTCTTGCGCTCTCGGCCATCCTGCCCATCGCATCCATTGCAGTGGAACTTACTTTCCGGGGCGGCGATCCGATTTTCCTGACCGCGAAATGGTTCGTGTTCTGGGCCATCGGGCTTCGGCTCCTATCAGCTGGCCTGCGCCAGGTCACGCAGCCATCCTTCACGGCTGAGACCATATTCAAGATCAGTGAGCCTGCGGCCCGCAAGCTCGTCAGCGAGATCGGCTTTGGCAATATTTCGATGGGTTTGGTCGCGACGCTGACGCTCGCGTTCCCGAACTGGCTTGTGCCTGCCGGTTTGACCGGATCACTCTATTTGGCGCTAGCGGGCGTCATGCACGCGATGGAAAGACATCGCGGCAGGGAAGAGTCGATCGCGATGGTTTCGGACTTCTTCATCGCGGCGGTCGTTTTCGGCGCACTTGGGCTTTACGCTCCGACCTGACCGGGCTTTTGCGTTCCGGCATCTTGAGTTGCATGAGGTTGACATGGCTCGCCTGTCGTTCGGTCTGGTGTCGTTGCTCGCTTTCATCTCCGGCGCGGCACCTACCCTCGCCCAACAGACCGACGCGCCACCAACGCCCAACGGCACGCAGCTTTCAGAGGCACGCGCCGCCACGAAAGACCTGGGCGAGTCGTTGAAATCGCAGCTCGTCGGCGCGCTCAAATCTGGAGGCCCGCGCACGGCGGTGGGCGTCTGCCGTACCATCGCCCCGGCGATCGCGGCGGATGCTTCGAGCAAGCACGGGCTTCAGGTTGGGCGGACCGCGCTCAAGCTGCGTAATCCGGCCAACGCGCCGGATGAATTCGAGCGGCAAGTGATGGAGGATTTCGTTCGCAAGATCGCCGCGGGCGCCGATCCGGTTACGCTCGAATATGCAGAAGTGCGCGATGAAGGGGGCGAGCGTGTATTTCGCTATATGAAGGCAATTCCGACCGCGTCCGAGCCTTGTCTCGCCTGCCACGGCAGCAACGTCGCGCCCGACCTCAAGGCCGAAATCGAGCGGCTGTATCCCGCCGATCAGGCAATAGGATTTGAAGCCGGCGATCTGCGCGGCGCGTTTACGGTCAAGCAGAGAGCTCAGTGATGATCGAGGCAAAGCCTATGGCCCGCTTGCGCAACGTCAGGCGGCGCAGCGGGTGCTCCAGAGCCAATGGCTCATTCCGCGGCGCGTCGTCTGCGCTTTCGATCCGGGCAGCGGAAGCACCGGACTCGGCCGCACGGCGTTCATCGTCGAAGGAAATAGATAAAAAAATGAACATTTGGTGCGCCGCAGCATCGTTATTCGATACTTCTGGACAGTGCTTTGTTGCGCGACTTTAGGATAACTTTCAGAGTTCGGGGCTCCGGCGCGTTTGACGTGGCGCGCATCGGATGAACCCAAAAAAGCGAACGGGCGCGGCGCGAGCCGCGACAACCGCGTCGCGTTAGGGATTTGGAAGCGACCACTTCACGCCGCGCTGCGGCGAGGGAGGACTTTATGCCGCTTATTACACCGGAAGAGCTGCCGACCTGGGTCCCGGGGGAACTCACTGTCGACAGCATTTCGCACCGCTGGAAGGATTTGCGCATCAGGGGCTACCGTTACGAGTCCCTCGACGTGCCGATCCCTCCGATGCGCGATTACCTGATCGTTGTCTACCGTGACGGCGACACGCCGATGAACCGCAGGTGTTCGGGCCCGTGGCGCAATGAGCATGTGGGTCCGGGCGCCGTCTCGCTGCTCACGCACGCGACCGACTCGCACTGGCATTGGACCGTGCCGATCGAAGTCCAGCACCTCTACATCACCCCGTCACGGCTGGCCGAAATTGCGAGCGATGTGTGCGAGCGCAACATCACGCATGTCGAGCTCCGTGACGTGCTGCGCGCCGACGATCGGGTGCTCATTAACGCAATGGCGACACTGACGGCCGAGCTGGAAGCGGGCGGGCTTGGCGGCCAGCTCTACGTTGAGGCAATCACCAATCAGATCTGCGTGCACCTGCTGCGCAACTATGCAGGTGATCTGCGCGAGGCTCCTGCCGCCAAGGGCGGCCTTTCAGCGCTGCAGGCACGGCGCGTGCGCATCTTCGTGGAAGAGAACCTGGAACGGAACCTGAGCCTTGCGGACATCGCCCATGTCGCCGGCATAAGCGTTTTTCACCTCGTTCGGCAGTTCAACGAGACGTTTGGCTGCCCACCCTATGTCTACCTCACTAAGCGCCGACTTGAACGCGCCCGCCAGATGATCGAAACCGGTGATACTCCGCTCAAATGCGTGGCGGCGACCTGCGGGTTCTCCGATCAAAGCCACATGACGCGGCTGTTCCGCAGAATGTTCAAGGTCACGCCCGGCGAGTGCCGCCGCACCGCACAAGCGTGAACGGCGCGCCGCTCCACAAGATTCTTCCAGCGGCGAGCTAGGATCATTCTAGCCGCTATCGGTACTTCCACAGACAATTCGCGCAACGGTAGCGGCCGAGCGCGTTCGGCCGCTTACCCTCAAAAAAGACCATCCCGGGAGGCGCCAATGATTGAAAATGCTTACTATTCACAAGACGTTCATGGTCCTTACGAGTTGCACAGTATCGGCGACCTTGCACTTGAAGAGGGTGGCACGATCCGTAACTGCCAGCTGGCGGTTACAACGCACGGCACATTGAATGCCGCGAAGGACAACGCCATCCTGATAACGACGTGGTATTCGGGCACTTCCAAGATTATGAGCGACGTCTACGTCGGATCGGGACGCGCGCTCGACCCCTCGCGCTATTTCATCATCGTCGTCAATCAGATCGGCAACGGACTTTCGACCTCGCCGCACAACACGGCGCTGCCCGCAGGCATGGGCAATTTTCCGAAGGTCCGCATCGGCGACGATGTGCGGGCGCAGCATAAGCTGGTGACGGAGAAGTTCGGACTTTCCTCGCTCGCGCTAGTGGTTGGCGGCTCCATGGGCGCGCAACAGACCTACGAATGGGCCGTGCGCTATCCCGACATGGTGAAACGCGCAGCACCCATCGCCGGCACGGCCCGGAATACGCAGCACGACTTCCTTTTCACCGAAACGCTGGTTGAGGCCATCACCTCGGACCCGGCGTACAATGGCGGATTCTACAAGGCCTCCGGCGATGTGCGCGAGGGCCTCATGCGTCACGCCAAGATGTGGGGCGTGATGGGCTGGAGCACGGAGTTCTATGCGCGGAAACGGCCGGCCCAGCTCGGCTTTTCGTCGCTACAGGATTTCGTCACCAATTTCATGGGCGGCTATTTCGGGCCGATGGACCCCAACGACCTGCTGACGATGGCCTGGAAGTGGCAGCACGGCGACGTCTCACGTCACACGGGCGGAGATCTCGCCGCCGCGCTCGGAC
>CADECN010000077.1:11772-12959 GCA_902825785.1 uncultured Hyphomicrobium sp.
CGCTCGGACGGATCAAGGCCAAGACCTTCGTGATGCCGATCGACACCGACATGTTCTTCCCGCCGATCGATTGCGAACGCGAATGCAGGCTGATCAAGGGCGCGGAGTTTCGGGTCATCAACAGCGTCGACGGTCACCTCGGACTGTTTGGCGCCGATCCCGGCTACGCCAGCCAGATCGACAGGCACCTCGGCGACCTGCTGAACATCTCGGCGTAGATCGCCGACGTTCGGCCGATTTTTGAAAGCCTTTTACGGCCGGTCTCTTGCAGGACCGGCCGATCTTTGCGTTTACCGGAGAGCAAACACAAAAAAGGACGGCCACCCATCGCGAGATGGGTGGCCGTCCGTCTCCCGCCGCTAATCGCCTATTGCGTGGCGAAGCCCTGGTAGCGGCTCTCCGTGATCTCGTCGCACTTCTTCTTGTACGTGCCGACACCGCCGATATAGGACAGCAGCCGCCGCGGCTTACCTTCAACGTTTGAGCCCATGTACCAGGAGTCCGTTTTCACGACGAGCGTCCCGCTGGCAACCTCCTCGTGATGATCGACCCACTCGTTCTGCTTCTCAAGCGTCGGCTCGATAACTGTGAAGTTGTTTGCACGCATGTGACGAATGCATTCCGTGATCCAGTTCACCTGCTGCTGCAGACACGTCGTCATGTTGCAGAGCGCGGCCGAGGGTGCGAGCGGGGCGCCCGTCATGAACAAGTTGGGATAGCCGTGCACCTGCAGCCCGAGCGTGGTACGGATATCGCGGCTCCATTCCTGGCTGAGGGAACGGCCGCCGCGGCCGCGGATGTCGATGCGGGTCAGCGAGCCGGAACCGGCGTCGAAGCCGGTGGCAAGGATGATTACGTCCAGCTTGTAGATGTCGCCGTTCGCCAGTTCGACGCCCTCAGGCACGATGCGCTTGATGGGGTTATGGCGGACGCTTACAGCCTCAACGTTGTCGCGATGGAACGTCTCGAGGAAGTTGGTCTCGAGCGGAACGCGATGGGTGCCGAAGCCGTAATCCTTTGGGATCAGAATATCGCAAAGGCGCGGGTCCTTGAGGCGCTCGCGCATCTTCTGCCGCACGAACTCGGATGCGACTTCGCTGGCTTCTTCATCCGAGAAGATCTCGGCGAAAGAGGCAAGCCACAGGCGCAGCGATCCCTCGTTCCAGATGCGCTCCATGACCTCTTTC
>CADECN010000078.1 GCA_902825785.1 uncultured Hyphomicrobium sp.
ACAACGCGACGGGGGATGGAGAGCTTCACATAATTGATATGCGCGGCTAGTATCCCGGCCGCTAGGTGGGGCTAACGACACGATTCGGCGACTGAACCCGCGAGGTTTACGCGATAGTGAATGCTCACGTAACGATACCGGAGAATTGTCCGGCGCTAGTGCTGAATGCCGACTTTCGGCCGCTCAGCTACTACCCGCTGTCACTCTGGAGTTGGCAGGACACGGTCAAGGCCGTCTTTCTGGACCGAGTCAACATCGTCTCGGAATACGAGCGCTACGTTCGCAGCCCGTCATACGAATTCAAACTGCCAAGCGTCGTTTCTCTGAAAACCTATGTGCGCCCGGCGCTTTATCCGGCGTTCACGCGCTTCAACGTTTTCCTGCGTGACCGCTTCTCCTGCCAGTACTGCGGCGACAAGAGCGACCTGACGTTCGACCACTTGATCCCGCGCTCACGCGGTGGCCAGACCCGCTGGGACAACGTCGTGACGGCTTGCGCACCCTGCAATCTGCGCAAAGGCGGCTTGATGCCCCGTGACGCGGGTATGTTCCCGGCGCACGAGCCGTATCGCCCGACCGTCTTCGAACTCCACCGCAACGGCCGACTGTTCCCGCCCAACTACCTGCACCAGAGCTGGCTCGACTATCTCTACTGGGATACCGAACTCGAGCCCTAGTCGCTCGCCGTCACATGGACGAGTTCAGGCCGCGCGAGCCATCGGATGCGCGCACAGCTTCTCCGCAACCAGTTCGACAGCCTTTTCCCAGTTCGCTTCGCCGTCGGGCTTCAGTCCGAACGCAGCAAGCGCTTCGGCTGGCGTGCCGCCATCGCGGAAAACCCGCGCGCACGCCTGCCGGCTCACGGCAAGGGCTTGATGCCACTGGATCGGGTTCAGGTAATCCGGAACAGAGGGGGTCATAGTTATGTGCTCCAGGGGAGGTACGCGGCACACGTAACGGGACTTAAGGTTGCGAAACGCACCAAACAAGATTTAGGCGGCAGGCGCACAGAACGCTGTGACATCACTACGCGAGACCATGCCACGTGATGCCTCGATTGAGGGTTAGCTCGCTCGCGCTCCGCGCACCTGCCAACTCGTTGGAAAGCATGTGGCTTCCCGAATTCTGCTGTTGCCTTGCGGCCAAGTTCGAAAGATCGGCGAGCCGCCGGGACATACGCCTCGACTTGAACGTCGAGACGGCTCGCCTCAAATTTTGGAAGGACCCGGACAGAACGCCTTGGGGGCTCCGTCCGCACGCTGACGCAACGCTACGCTCACTCAACGCCACAACGCCACGCTTACAAAAATCGGCGGCGCGAACGCCTTTTGCCGGAACGGAAATGGTCCTGACGAAAGAACGCGAACTCGGGGAACGCAGACGCAACAGCACTGGAACACACCCCCTACACACGCCCTCGGACCAACCAGAACCAACGGCGTCACGCGAACGAAGGGAGAATAAACGTCACATTCAGGCAACGCCAAGGCACGATTTCGACGGCGCAATGATATTCGCTTGACTGTTTTTCGAAGGCAACAAATTCAACGTTCCGCCGACCACAGAGATTTGTGGACAAGTCACTGAGCCGGCCAAGGAAACGCAGGTCGTCTAGAGGTAACGCGCCGCCGATGTCGCCGCAGCGGCCCGTGCAGCGAGCATGGCCAGCACGAGCGACCCCAGCGCGCTCCAGCCCGCGAACGACAATCCGAGGAACCGGAGCGAGGCCTCGTCGCAGCGAACGATTCGGATGCCTTCGATATCCTTGAGCAGGCTTCCGGCCGAGGTCGCGAGCACCTGGTCGCCCCCGCAGGATGCAGGACCGGCCCAGAATTTCCATTCCGCACCAGCGTGATAAACGCCGAGTGCGGCATTCGCCAAGAACCCGAGCGCGACCAGCGAGAAAAGCGCAACGGCCCAGCCCCTGATCCCGGCTGCGGCCAAGACGAGCGCCGCGAATAGCAGCGGGATCGCGGCGTAATACGCCCAACGTTCCATGTAGCAGAGCATGCAGGGCACGTAGCCGCCGATATGCTCGAAACCCAGCACGACGCCGATGGCGACAATTGTGAGCAGAAGCGCGGCCGCTCCGGCACTGTAGACGCCGCCTTTTTCGGCTCGTGCGTCGAAAGCCATTCTCAGAACTCGCTGCTAGACCAGATACTTCACCGCTACGAACCCACCGACGAGCAGCACGACGAATACTGTAGTGACCAGCGTAAGACGCTTCTCGATGAAGTCGCGGATCGGCTCGCCGAAGAAATATAGGAGCCCTGCAACCAGATAGAAGCGCATGGCACGGGCGACAATGCTCGCGCCAATGAACGCCAGCAAGTCCATCTTCGCGACGCCGGCCGCGATCGTGACGACTTTGTACGGGATCGGCGTCATGCCCTTTATGATGACGGCTTCAACACCGTACTGGTGCACGAAGCTGATAAATCCATCGAGCGCCGATTCCTTGCCGTAGAAGCGCAGGATCGGAAGGCCGACGGCTTCGTACAGATAGTACCCGATCGCATACCCGAGCAGGCCGCCCAGCACCGAGGTCACGGTCGCGATCGTGGCGTACCACCAGGCCTTTTCACGCCGCGCGAGCACCATCGGCACCAGCATGATGTCCGGTGGAATCGGAAAGAACGAGCTTTCGATGAAGGATACGACACCCAGCGCCGCCGGCGCCTTGTCATCCGCCGCCTTGCGCATCATCCAATCGTAGAGTTTCCGCATGCGCGAGATTTGCCCCTAATGCGTTGCAGCGTGATTAAGAACAGACCTACGCAATGTCCATGCCGCGGATTGGCTCAAAGCTCCGCGACAACTCAGCCACAACAGCGTTCAGAACGAACCGGCCGCGTGCCGTCGCCCGCAATCCCGAGACCCCGGGCCTAGCAGCGCACGCATCGCCTTGTGGCGCCAGCCCGGGCCCCAGGCAGAGCCCGATCGGCTCGAGCTCGTTCGCCCGCCAATTTACCGAATGTTGCGCGTCCCCGCCGATCTGCTCGACAAGCCCAAGCTCGGACAGCTTTGCCGTAACGCTTCCCGACAGTCGCACCCCCCCGACGCGCGCAAGCCGGCCAAGGTCCACACCCTCGCTGAGGCGTAGGCCCATGAAAAGCATCTCGTCCGCCTGTTCCGCATCCGACAGCGCAGTCGTCTCGAGTAAGCCATGCCCTTCCGCCTCGACGCGAGCGCACCATTGTTCCGGATTGCGTTCCGTGACCGTCGCATATCGCTGCCCGCCGGTCGCGATGCGGCCGTGAGCCCCCGGACCTATCCCGGCATAGGAGCCATAACGCCAATAGAGAAGATTGTGCCGGCTCTCTTGTCCAGGCCGCGCGTGATTGGAAATTTCATAGGCTGCAAGCCCGCGCTCGTTCGTCAGTTCCTGCGTGATGCGATAGAGGTCGAGCGCCGCGTCAGGATCCGGAACTATGAGTTTGCCCGCGGCATGTAGCGCCGCATAGGGCGTGTCGGGCTCAATTGTTAGCTGGTAGAGCGAAAGGTGCTCTCCTGCCAATTCAAGTGCTTCACGCAACTCCTGCCGCCACGTGTTCCGCGTCGAACCGGGGCGCGCATAGATGAGATCGAACGAGAAGCGATCGAAGGTCCGGCGTGCCACATCTATCGCCGCAATCGCCTCCGACGCCGTATGGATGCGCCCGAGTTTCTTCAGCTCCTCGTCGCGCAGCGACTGCACACCGATCGAGACGCGGTTGACGCCGGCATCTCGGAAACCGCGAAAACGCGCCGCTTCCACACTGCCCGGATTTGCTTCCAGCGTGATCTCCGCGTCGGGCTCCAGCTTCCAATGCCGCGCAATCGCCGCGAGGATTGCGGCCGTTGTCTCCGGCCGCATCAGCGATGGCGTACCGCCGCCGAAAAATACGCTGCCGACGGTCTGACCAGCCGTGAGCGAGGCAACGTGCTCAAGCTCCCGCTCGTAGGCAGCAAGAAAACGCGCCTCGTCCCAGCCGCCAAAGCGTACGTGGCTGTTGAAGTCGCAATAGGGGCATTTCTGCGCGCAGAACGGCCAATGGATGTAGACCCCAAAGCCGGGTTCGCCAGACGACGATTTTTGCGCGATGGCTGTCATGACCGCACGGCCGCCGCCAGCGACTGCGCGATGGCGCGCCACGGCGGAACAGTGTCGTTCTGCGCCTCGAGCGCACGTTCAACGCCGGCGAAGATGGCATCGACATCGCCATGCCCAGATTTGTGGAGTTCCTTGCGCAGTCTCGCGACAAACTGAACGAATTCCGCCCTCGTAGAAAGCGACGCCGCCGCCGCTTCGAGCGCGGCATGGTCAGGCCCGTGGTTTCCGGCAGGGGCAACCGATTGCGGTTTCAAGTGCCACAGACTTGCTGCCTTAAAGGCAGCGAACGCCCGGGTCCGGTGCGAAATCGCATACTTCTCGGCTGGCTCCATCTCGCCAAAGGTCCGGACTTCGCCATCGGGCACGAACATCGGATCGTAACCGAAGCCATTGCCGCCGCGCGGTGGCCAGACCAGATGTCCAAAGATCTTGCCCTCGAAAATTTCGAAGTTGCCGTCCGGCCACGCCAGACACAGAACCGAGATAAAATTCGCGCGGGGTCCGGCGCCACCCGCCACGTTCCAACCGCCGCATCCAGCGATCGCCTCGGCAACCTTCTTCATGGCGAAACCGAAATCTTTGCCAGGACCAGCCCAGCGCGCCGAATAGATACCGGGCTCTCCACCAAGGCACTCGACTTCCAGGCCGGAATCATCCGCAAGCGCTGGCAGTCCCGAACCGATCGCGGCCGCCCCGGCCTTGAGCCGGGCATTTCCCTCAAAGCTCGTCTCGGTCTCCTCCGGCTCGCTGAGCCCGAGATCGCCGGCCGAGATCGCATCCAACCCGTAGGGTGCAAGCAGTTCGTTGATTTCCCATACTTTGCCCTTGTTGTGGCTCGCCACGACGAGGCGCGACCCGCGCTGCAACGTCTTCACATGGATGCCCATAGGAAGAAACCGGTCGCTAGCGCGCCAAGTAACGAACGGACTGCGTGCAACTGCCCCCACCTGAGAATGAGTGCGCGCGAATGTGCGCCGGCCGCACCGTTGGGAATCGCGTTCAGTTCCTCGTTCACCGGCTTGATGACAAAGAGCGTGAACGGCCAGTTGGCAACCAGCGCCACCGCGCCCAACAGCCAGAGATAGTTGTTGGTGACGATCCATTCGAGCACGCCGAGCACGAAGCCGATGGCGGCGAGTGATGCCTGCATCGTAAAGCCACGCGCATAGCTTGGTTTCCACTCGGTTAGCAGAGCCTGATCGTCGAGGTGCAGCCGCGCCGGCTGCTCGGCCCACGAGATGTAAATCGCGGCACCTGCAAACAGAGCCGCCACAACAAGCGAGAGCGGTCCAAACATCAGCCGATCCTCTTAGTCGTGTTACAGCTCATGACATACCCCAGATGCGCGGCTCGGCGAATTCAAGGCAGTTACCTGCCGGATCGCGGAAATAGATCGAGCGCCCGCCTCCGGGCCACGAAAAGTCTGCCTCGATTTCGACGCCACCGCGCTCGAGGTGCTCTCGCCATTGATCAATTGCGAGGGCCGACGCGCGAAAACAGACGTGGCCGGAGCCGCTCGCGCCGTGCGCCGGAACCGGCAAGCTTGCACCGCCCGACGCAACGTTGGTCGCGTCCGGATTGAAGATCAGCAGCATCTGCCCTCCGAGCCGGTAGAACACATGCCGCCCTTCGGCGACCGCGAACGGCTCAAGCCCGAGATGCTCGCGATAAAACTTCTCGATCGCCTTCAGGTCTTGGCCGTAAAGCACGGTTTCGAGAATTGCGATCTGCGGCACGTCCAGCATGGCGCGCGTCCCTGGCGTCTGGTGGCGTTTCCGCGTCCGCTCACGCCACCGTCAGCTTCTGCAGCTCCACAAGCTCGCCGATACCTTTTTTTGCGAGCCCCATGAGCCTGTCGAACTGTTCCTGCGAGAACGGAGCCTGCTCGGCAGTGCCCTGCACCTCAACGATGCCGCCCGTGCCCGTCATGACGAAATTGGCGTCCGCCTCCGCGTTGCTGTCCTCGGCGTAGTCGAGGTCGAGCACCGGTTCGCCCTTGTAGAGACCACAGGAGACGGCGGCGATATGGTCGCGCAGCACACCTTCCTTCACCATGTCCCGCATTTTCATCCATTGGATGCAATCGTAGAGGGCAACCCAACCCCCGGTGATGGCGGCGGTCCGCGTGCCACCGTCGGCCTGGACCACGTCGCAGTCGACCGTGATCTGGCGCTCGCCCAGCTTCGTCAGATCGACGACCGCACGCAGCGCACGCCCGATCAGTCGCTGAATTTCCTGTGTCCGTCCCGAGGGATGGCCGCTGGTTACTTCGCGCCGCGTCCGCTCGTGCGTCGCGCGCGGCAACATGGCGTATTCGGCTGTCACCCAACCCCGCCCCTGGCCTTTGAGCCACGGCGGAATGCGTTCTTCAAGGCTCGCCGTGCAAAGCACATGCGTGTCGCCGAACTTAATGAGACACGACCCCTCAGCGTGCTTCGATACGGCGCGCTCGATCGAAACGCGGCGCAACTCGTCGGGTTTTCGCTTGGAAGGTCGCATAGGGCTCCTGATTTCGGAATTTTCAGCCCGCAGACCCTAATTGGGGGCTCCCACCGCTTCAACCTTAAAGGCCGTAAAAAGTGCTCGGCCATTTGACGGAACAGGGCGCAGTTTCTAGATTCCCCGACCGTGAAGCCCGACGCCACATACCCACACCCGCCGATGGACGGCAGAAACCAGCTCCAGACCCTTAACGAGCGGTCGCGGACGATCCTGCGACGTATCGTCGAGAGCTACCTCGCCACCGGCGAGCCCGTCGGCTCGCGCAACTTGTCGCGCGCGCTGCCGATCGCGCTCTCGCCGGCATCGATCCGCAACGTGATGTCGGATTTGGAGCATCTCGGCCTGATCATCTCGCCGCACACCTCAGCCGGCCGCCTGCCGACCGAACTGGGCCTCAGGATGTTCGTCGACGGCCTACTGGAGGTTGGCGACATCACGACGGAAGAGCGCAGCCGGATAGAGGCTCAGATTGCCTACCGCCGCGGCAAATCCGTTGATCAGTTGCTGTCCGAAGCGGGCGAGATGATCTCTGGCCTGTCGCACTGCGCGGGCGTCGTGCTGGCGGACAAGCAGGTTTCGCGCCTCAAGCACATTGAATTCGTACCGCTCGAACCGGGCCGCGGCCTTGTCGTCCTCGTCGACGAGGAACAAAACGTCGAAAACCGCATCATTGCACTTCCGAGCGGCCTGCCGCCGTCCGCCTTGCAGGAAGCATCCAACTATCTGAACACCCACATACGCGGCATGACGATCGGCGAAGCCAGGTCGGCGCTCGAGGGTACGCTCGCCGCCCACAAGGCCGAACTGGACGAGCTGACGAAGAAAGTGATCAGCGCCGGCCTCGCCGAATGGTCGGGCGCGTCCGATGGCGACAAGCGCCTAATCGTGCGTGGCCAGAGCAATCTTCTCAAGGATGTGACGGCGGTGAGCGACCTAGAGCGCATCCGCCAGCTCTTTGACGATTTCGAAGCCAAGAGCGAGATTGTTCGCCTCCTCGGCGCGTCCGAGACGGCCGACGGTGTCCGCATCTTTATCGGCTCTGAAAACAAGCTGTTTTCGCTTTCGGGCTCGTCGCTGATCGTCGCGCCCTTTCGAGACGAACACCGCCGCGTCGTCGG
This sequence comes from uncultured Hyphomicrobium sp., assembly GCA_902825785.1. Taxonomy (GTDB): domain Bacteria; phylum Pseudomonadota; class Alphaproteobacteria; order Rhizobiales; family Hyphomicrobiaceae; genus Hyphomicrobium_B. Next base: position 7,717 of record CADECN010000078.1, read on the forward strand.
CGTTTTGGGCGTCATTGGACCGACACGGCTCAATTATGCCCGGATTATCCCAATGGTCGATTTCACGGCCAAACTTGTCGGTCGGCTGATCACCTGATTTTACCCAGACGAAAGACAGGCGAAGCCGCCTTGATTTTTTGTGTTGAGCGGCCGATATCGCAGGCCCACATGCGCACGCCTTGCGCCAGCCCCGAGAACCACGAAAATGAGCGACGAAAAGATCTCGACTGACGGCCGCAGAGCCGCACCGGACAGGCCGATTCCGTCGACGCCGGCCGAGATACCCGACGCCGCGCGGGCTGCCTACGCTGAAACCTCAGGTGACACCGCCTCTGGCAAGCAGTCGGCGGCGTCTGGAGCACAGGTTGGCGAGGGCCAGCTCAAGGCCATGATCAGTGCCCTTCAAGCCGAAATCGACAAGAAGAGCGCGGAAATCTCCGCCAAGCACGACCAGCTCCTTCGCACGGCCGCCGAGACTGAAAACGTTCGCCGCCGCCTTGAAAAAGATAAAGAGGAAACGGCGAAGTATGCGATCAGCAAATTCGCAAAGGACATCCTGTCCGTCGGCGACAATTTCCAGCGCGCCATTGCAGCTGTGCCCAAAGAAGCCGTCGAAACCGACCCGGCACTGAAAACGCTGCTTGATGGCGTCGTTCTCGCGGAGCGCGATTTTCGCAGCGTTCTGGAGCGCCACGGCGTAACGTCGATCGATCCGGTCGGCGAACCGTTCAATCCGCACAATCATCAGGCGGTGATGGAAAAGGAAGACCCGAGCGTGCCCAACGGCACTGTGCTGCAGGTTTTCCAGGTTGGGTATCTGATCGACGACCGCTGCCTGCGCCCCGCAATGGTCGTCGTCTCGCGCGGCGGCCCCAAGGCAGCCAAGGGCGGCGACGCGGCAGCCTCTGCCAAGGCTGATGTTGCCTCCACGATGCCCCCGGAATCGGACTTTGGATCAGGACAATCGCGCAGGAACTAGTTTGCGCAGCCGACGGCCGCATCGTCGGCCCACCGCATATCGCTCACTGCGGCATCATTGAGCGGCGATATTGTGCAAAGTGCCCGCGCCCGCTCAACCCGCTGAAGCTAAGTAACGGTAAACGCTGAATTCCGGAGTAATGAAAAGGCGCAGTTGAATGCCCGCAACGCCCAAAAATCCTTGCTGAGCAGGAGCGCTCGGGCGTTGCGTCACTTCTGCCGGCACCTATATAAGCGTCGGTTACACCAACCAAATCCTGGGGACCGGTGCCGTTCGCCCGCCATGGGCTCGGCACGTTGGGCGCCTAAAAACGGGTCCACCCGGTCTGCCGAAACAAAAGGAAGGATTGCGATAAATGGCTAAGGTTATCGGTATCGACCTCGGCACCACGAACTCGTGCGTTGCGGTCATGGACGGCGGCAAGCCGAAGGTTCTCGAGAACTCGGAAGGCTCGAACACGACGCCTTCGATCGTTGCGTTCACCAGCGACGACGAACGGCTGGTGGGACTTCCTGCTAAACGCCAGGGCGTTACCAACCCGACGAACACGTTCTTTGCCATCAAGCGTTTGATCGGCCGCCGCTTCGACGACCCCGAGGTGCAAAAAGACGTAAAGCTGATGCCGTTCAAGATCATCAAGGGTCCGAACGGCGACGCCTGGGTCGAAAGTCACGGCAAGCAGTATTCGCCGCAGCAGATCTCCGCTTTCATCCTGCAGAAGATGAAAGAGACCGCCGAAGCTAAGCTCGGCGAGAAGGTTTCGCAGGCGGTCATCACCGTTCCTGCATACTTCAACGACGCCCAGCGCCAGGCAACCAAGGACGCCGGCAAGATCGCGGGCCTTGAAGTTCTGCGCATCATCAACGAGCCGACAGCCGCGGCGCTCGCCTATGGCCTCGACAAGAAGAAGGAAGCCAAGACGATCGCGGTCTACGACCTCGGCGGCGGCACTTTCGACGTATCGATTCTCGAGATCGGCGACGGCGTCTTCGAAGTTAAGTCGACGAACGGCGACACCCACCTTGGCGGCGAAGACTTCGACATGAAGCTCGTCAGCTACCTGGCGGATGAGTTCAAGAAGGAGCAGGGCATCGACCTGCGCTCCGATAAGCTCGCCCTGCAGCGCCTGAAGGAAGCGGCCGAAAAGGCCAAGATCGAACTCTCCAGCGCGCCGCAGACCGAAGTGAACTTGCCCTTCATCACGGCTGACGCGTCCGGGCCGAAGCACCTCACCATGAAGCTGACGCGCGCCAAGCTCGAAAGCCTGGTCGACGACTTGATCTCTCGGACCAAAGGTCCGTGCGAAAAAGCGCTGAAGGATGCCGGTCTCAAGGCTGCCGAAATTGACGAAGTCGTGCTCGTCGGCGGCATGACCCGCATGCCGAAAGTGCAGGAAGTCGTAAAGCAGCTCTTCGGCAAGGAACCGCACAAGGGCGTCAACCCGGATGAAGTCGTCGCCGTCGGCGCCGCGATCCAGGGCGGCGTGCTGAAGGGCGAGGTGAAGGACGTCCTGCTGCTGGACGTGACCCCGCTGTCCCTCGGCATCGAGACGCTGGGCGGAGTTTTCACGCGCCTGATCGACCGCAACACGACGATCCCGACCAAGAAGGGTCAGACCTTCTCGACCGCCGAGGACAGCCAGAGCGCGGTGACGATCCGCGTGTTCCAGGGCGAACGCGAGATGGCAGCCGACAACAAGCTGCTCGGTCAGTTCGATTTGGTCGGCATCCCGCCTGCGCCGCGCGGCGTTCCGCAGATCGAGGTCACCTTCGACATAGACGCCAACGGCATCGTGCACGTCTCGGCAAAGGACAAGGCGACCGCCAAGGAACAGTCGATCCGCATCCAGGCTTCCGGCGGTCTGTCGGAATCCGACATCGACAAGATGGTCAAGGACGCCGAGGCGCACGCCGCCGACGACAAGAAGAAGCGCGAACTCGTGGAAGCGCGTAATCAGGCGGAAGCTTTGGTTCACGGCACCGAGAAGTCGCTCGCGGAGAACAGCACGATCGAGGCTGTTGCCGCCATCAAGGGCGACGTCGAGACGGCCGTCGCGAACGTCAAGTCGGCAATCGCCGGCGACGACGTCGAGGCTATTCGCTCTGCCACCACCGCACTCACCCAGGTCGCCATGAAGATCGGCGAGGCGGTGTACACCGCCAAGGGCGGTGCGGCGGGCATGGAAGGCGAGGCCGCTCCCAGCGAAGGCAGCAAGGACGACGACGTCGTCGATGCCGACTTCGAGGAAGTTAAGGACGACAAGAAGAAATCTGCCTGAGCCGAAAGACCTGATACGACTCGAGCGCCCCCGGGCCGGCCCGCTGCACACGTCGCAATCGTGCAGAAGCCGAACCGGGGGCGAACGAGCAAAAGAGACGGGACTCAATTCATAGACGCATACCTCGATCGGCCCTCAGCGCCGTAGAGGTCATCCTTCGAGACCAGCGCCCACATGGCAAAGCGCGACTATTATGAAATTCTGGGTGTGCCGCGAAATGCTGGCGACAACGAGCTGAAGTCGGCCTACCGCAATCTTGCGAAGGAATACCATCCCGACCGCAACGCCGGCGACAAGGACGCCGAACGCAAGTTCAAGGAAGTCAACGAAGCCTACGAGGCGCTGAAGGACCCCCAAAAGCGCGCCGCCTACGACCAATTCGGTCACGCCGCGTTCGACGGAATGGGCGGACGCGGCGGAGCCGGTTTCGGACCCGACTTCGCGTCCTCGATGTCGGACATCTTCGACGATCTTTTCGGCGAGTTCATGGGCGGCAGACGCGGCCAGACGGGACCTCGCTCCCGCACCGGCAAGGAACGCGGTGCCGATCTGCGCTACAATCTGGAAATCACGCTGGCCGAAGCCTTCGTCGGCAAGACCGCGCAGATCCGCGTACCGGCCAGCGTCGCATGCGAAACCTGCACCGGAACAGGCGCGAGAGCCGGTACCAAGGCCAAGACCTGCTCAACCTGTAACGGCATGGGCAAGGTCAGGGCGAGCCAGGGCTTCTTCACGATCGAACGCACTTGCCCCTCTTGCCAGGGTCGGGGCGAAACCATCGACGATCCCTGCCCCAACTGTTCCGGCACAGGCCGCGTCACGAAAGAACGCACGCTGTCGGTCAACATCCCGGCCGGCGTCGAAGACGGCACCCGCATTCGACTTGCGAGCGAGGGCGAAGCCGGATTGCGTGGCGGCCCCGCCGGCGACCTCTACATTTTCCTGTCGATCCGTCAGCACGAGTTCTTTCAGCGCGACGGCGCCGACGTGTTCTGTAAGGTCCCAATCTCGATGACGACCGCGGCTCTTGGCGGCCAGATCGAGGTGCCGACACTCGAAGGCGTCACGACGCGCGTGAAAATTCCCGAGGGCAGCGAGAGCGGCAAGCAGTTTCGCCTCAAGGGCAAGGGCATGCCGGTGCTGCGCTCGAAGGTGACGGGCGACATGTACATTCAGGTCGACGTCGAGACCCCGAAGAACTTGACGAAGCGGCAACGCGAGTTGCTGGAAGAATTCGAACGCGCGAGCCACAAGGAAACAAGCCCGGAAAGCGCCGGCTTCTTCACACGCGTAAAGGATTTCTTCGAAGGTCGCGGCGGCTGAGCGGCTGTGCATCGCCTCGTTGGCGAAGCGGCAGAAAGCTCTTACGTTCGCGACTGCATTTCGACCTAGCATCCCCTCAGCAAGCCGCCACTTCGCGCGCGGCTCTCACCTAGAGGAACCGGCAGACACATGACGTTGCATACCGAACCGCGCCTACTGTTCTTTGCCGGCAGTGCACGAGAGAAATCGTTCAATAAGCGTTTGGCGAAACTCGGCGCCGCGATCGCGGAAGCCAACGGCATCGCCGCCACTTTCGCCGACCTCGCCGACTATCCAATGCCGATCTACAATGGTGATCTGGAAACGCGTGAAGGCGTGCCGGAGAACGCACGCAAGTTGAAAGCCCTGATGGGCGTTCACACCGGCATCTTCATCGCCAGCCCGGAGTACAACGCTTCCTTCTCGCCGTTGCTGAAGAACACCATCGACTGGATCAGCCATACCCGCGACGAAGGCGAGGCGCCGATGGAGGTCTTCAAGACCCGCGTCTTCGCGCTCGGCTCGGCGTCTCCCGGCGGCATGGGCGGCCTGCGCGGCCTCTCCCAGTTCCGCCTAGTGCTTGAACTGGGCATCGGCGCACTGGTACGCCCCGATCAATTCGCGGGGCCTCGCGCGGGCGGTGCCTTCGGGGAGGGCGGCGAACGGAAAGACAA
>CADECN010000079.1 GCA_902825785.1 uncultured Hyphomicrobium sp.
CGGCGCCGCCATCCGCCTGATCCCCGACGGCGACATCGCCGGCGTCATCTGGACGACCGACCCCGCAGAGACTGGCATCGACATCTACATGGGATCTGGTGGCGCGCCCGAAGGCGTGCTCGCGGCCGCGGCTCTGCGCTGCATCGGCGGCCAGATCCAAGGTCGTCTGATGCCGCTCAAGGACGAAGAGCGCCTGCGCGCCGAAAAGATGGGCATCTCCGACATCAAGCGGAAGTTTAAGCTTGAGGACATGGCCTCCGCCGACGTCGTCTTCTCCGCAACCGGCGTGACCGACGGATCGCTGCTCGATGGCGTGCGCTTCCGTGGCGACTTCGCCGAGACTGAGACTGTCGTGATGCGCTCAAAGACTGGTACCGTGAGGCGCATTAAGACGAGCTTCCGCAACGTCGGTACACGCTTCATCGGCTGAACCCAATATGTCGATCGGAAAAGAGAGCGGGCGCGTTGGCGCCCGCTTTTTTAGCGTGGACTATTAGCGTGGACTAATTGGCAGTAGGCGCTGCGGCGCCGCTCTTCAGATAACCGACGATCGTAGCCCGCAGATTAGCGTCCGAAATGCCCGTGAACGGCTTCATGTTGTTGTTCGGCACGACGCTGTCGGGCGCGGCGATGAATTTATCAAGCGTTGCTTCGTCCCACGTGACGCCCGAGTTCTGCAGTGACTGGGAGTAGGCGAAGCCACCGGCAGCGCCCGCCTTGCGACCGACGATGTTGTGCAGATTGGGGCCGAGCCGATTGTCGTCGGCTTTCATCGAATGGCATGTGCGGCAGGCGTTGTTGAACGCCGCTTGTCCGTCCTCGGCAGAAGCCTGGCGCGAAAATACGATTGCGATAACAATAGCAAAGCTCGCGATCGTGGCAGCTATGAATGCGGCCGTGCGCAGAACCTCAACACTGCTTGCGTTGTGCAACAAGGGCATTGCCTAACCTCCAGACTTTCTACGCGCGGCTGGCGCGCATGGACGTTTGTTGGAGGCAGAACGCAAAACAGGCCCGAAGCGTTGCAGCCCGGGCCCCAAGTTCATGTATGCTCTTGCGAGCGCGAACTTTTTTGTTTCGCCGTATTAGTTTTTCGGAGCTTCTGCGGGGGCTTCCGGCGTCGGCTGGGCGGCTTCGCGCGCCTTCTCGATCACGTCGTGCGCCGCCTCTTTTGCGCGTTCGATCGCGGGACCCGCGTTCTCCTTCGCCTTTTCGTAAGCGTCCTTGGCGGTCACTTCGCCCTTGTCCTTGAGCTCCTGACCCTTTTCGACGGCCCGCTGCAACCAGCCCTTCGGCGGATTGATGCGCTTGTAATTCGGCGCCGCCGTTAGCGACTCTTTGGTCGCGTTGGGGAGAACGACGTTCATTTTTCCGTCTGTCGCTTCCATGCTGAGTGCGTTCACGTCGACAGCGACTTTCTTCTCGCCGACACCGAGAAAACCACCGACGCCCATGATGACCCCTTCGACCTTCTGGTCATTACTGATGATGAGGTCTTCGATATCGCCAATGATTTTTCCTGCGCTGTCGTGGACCTTCGCGCCGATCAGGCGATCCTTGGCGAGATACTCTGTCGGCTTCTGCTCGGCGAGAAAGGCGTCATTCGCCAGCGCCGGCATAGCGGTAAGCATCGCAGCCGCCGCGGCGGCCATCACAAATTTGGTCCTCGTCATCGTTCGTCTCCTTGAGGGGTGGGCAAGGGTTCGCGGTCTTGCGTGCCTTTTGCCCCGTTCGGTCTGTGGCTGAACCGCCCGGCGCGTTCGCAGTTAGGGGAGCATTGTGACCACCGCAAGTGCGGACGATTTGCAACCGCTTCGGTATGCGCAATGTAAGGCATTGTACAAGCTTGAGAAAACAATTGTGAGATGCGCGCGGCACGACGCCGCGAGGATGGCATTTCAAGCCCCGATCAGCTATACAACGGTCTGCTCATCGCGCACCGATTCACCCCAGTAGTGAAGCCCATCGGCGGCGCGGCCTACGAACCTCGAGCGCAATCATCCGAAAGATCTGAAATTGGCTGACAGAAGCGACGACGAACGATCTGGCGACAGGGAAGGCAGCGACATTCGCCCTATCCCGATCTCGGAGGAGATGAAGCGCTCCTACCTTGATTACGCGATGAGCGTGATCATCTCGCGTGCCCTTCCCGACGTGCGCGATGGCTTGAAGCCGGTTCACCGCCGCATCCTCTACGCCATGGAGCGGCTAGGGCTGGCTTTCAACAAGAAGCATATGAAGTCGTCGAAGATCGTCGGCGACACCATGGGCGACTTCCACCCGCACGGCAACCTCGCGATTTACGACGCGCTCGTGCGTCTTGCGCAGGATTTCTCGATGCGCGTTCCGTTGATCGACGGACAGGGCAACTTCGGCTCCATCGATGGTGATCCTCCGGCGGCCGAGCGCTATACGGAATCGCGCCTATCGAAGATCGCGCAGTTCCTTCTCGACGACCTCGACAACGACACCGTCGACTTCAAGCCGAACTATGACGACCGCCTTCAGGAACCGTCCGTCCTGCCGGCCAAGTTTCCGAACCTGTTGGTGAACGGCGCGGGCGGCATTGCCGTCGGCATGGCGACGAACATTCCCCCGCACAATCTCGGCGAAGTGATTGACGCCTGTTTCGCTGAACTCGAAAACCCGGAAGTTTCCATCGACGAGCTGTGCCAGATCGTTCAGGGGCCGGACTTCCCGACCGGCGGCATCATCCTTGGGCGCGGCGGCATTCTCTCCGCCTACCACAAGTCGCGCGGCTCTATCATCATGCGCGCGCGCGTGAAGGTCGAGAACATCCGCAAGGACCGCGAGGCGCTGATCGTCACCGAGATCCCCTACCAGGTCAACAAGCGCGTGCTGATCGAGAAGATCGCCGATTTGGTGCGCGACAAGAGGGTCGAGGGCATTGCCGATCTCTGGGACGAAAGCAATCGCGAGGGCATCCGTGTCGTCATCGAGTTGAAACGCGACGCCGTCGCCGACGTGGTGCTTAATAACCTCTACAAGTTCTCGGATCTGCAGACGACGTTCGGCGCCAACATGCTGGCGATCAACGGCGGCCGGCCCGAAAGCCTCAATCTTAAGGACATGATCTCGGCCTTCACGAGCTTCCGCCAGGAAGTCGTGACGCGGCGCGTGAAGCACCAGCTCGCCAAAGCGCGCGAACGTGCCCACGTGTTGGTCGGCCTCGCGATCGCGGTCGCCAACATCGATGAGGTCATCAAGCTGATCCGGCACTCGGCCTCGCCCGCCGAGGCCAAGGAACAGTTGATGGCGCGCGACTGGCCGGCAAAGGACATGGCGCCGCTCATAGAGTTGATCGCGGATCCGCGCCATAAACTGTCTGAGCAGGAAACCTACCGCCTGTCGGAAGAACAGGCCAAGGCGATCCTGGAATTGCGTCTGGCACGTCTCACCGCGCTGGGACGCGACGAGATCGCCGAGGAACTGAATAAAATCGCGGGCGAGATTAAGGAATTCCTGGCGATCCTCGCGTCGCGCGCACGCGTCGTCGACATCGTGAAAGGCGAACTGACGGCCATCCGCGCCGAGTTCGCGACCCCGCGCAAGACAGAGATCCTCGACCTTGAGGGCGAGGTCGAGGACGAAGATCTCATCCAGCGCGAGGATTGCGTCGTCACCGTCTCGCACAAAGGCTACATCAAGCGCGTTCCGCTCGCTGCCTATCGCGCGCAGCGGCGCGGCGGCAAAGGCCGCTCTGGCATGGCGACGCGTGAGGAGGATTTCGTCACGCAGCTTTTCGTGACGTCGACGCATACACCGGTTCTGTTCTTCTCATCCCGCGGCATGTGTTACCGCATGAAAGTGTGGCGGCTGCCGCCGGCGTCACCGCAATCGCCCGGCAAGGCGCTCGTCAACCTTCTGCCGCTGGACGAGGGCGAAATCATCACCTCAATCCTGCCGCTGCCTGAGGATTCCTCGACCTGGAGCGAGCTTGAATTGATGTTCGCGACCAAGTCAGGCGGAATCCGCCGCAACGCGCTTGCCGATTTCGAGAACATCAATCGCAACGGCAAGATCGCGATGAAGCTCGACGATGGCGACAAGATCGTGCAGGTCGCGATTGCGCGTCCCGACCACGACGTGTTGCTGACGACGGCCGAGGGCCAGAGCATCCGCTTCCTGATCGGGGACGAAGTTCGTCTTTTCAAGGGCCGCGACTCGACCGGCGTGCGTGGCGTGAAACTCGCCGATGGCGACGAAGTGATCGCCATGGCGATCCTCGATCACGTCGAGGCAACCGCCGACGAACGCTCCGCCTACTTGAAGCAGGCGGCCGCTATGCGGCGTGCCGAAGACGCCGAAGAGGAAGCGCCCGCCGCTGACGCGGACGAAGAGACAAGCGGCGATGCGACCATCTCGCCGGAACGCTTTGGGGAACTGCAGGCGAAAGAGCAGTTTGTCTTGACGGTGTCGGAAAAGGGCTTCGGCAAGCGCTCGTCTTCCTACGACTACCGGACCAGCGGCCGTGGCGGCAAAGGTATCGTCGCCATGGTGGTCAACGAACGCAACGGGCGGCTCATAGCTTCGTTCCCGGTTGCGGAGACCGACCAGATCATGCTGGTCACCGACGGCGGCCAGCTGATCCGTTGTCCGGTGCACGATATCCGCCTCGCCGGCCGCAACACCCAGGGCGTGCGCATATTCAAGACGGAGGCCGAAGAAAAGGTCGTCTCGGTTGAGCGCATTACCGAAGACGTAAACGGCGAGGACGAAGTTGAGGTCGGCTGATGGTATTTCCGAGCCGAGCCAGGAAAAGGTGAGCGGAGTTGGTGCCTTAAGGCTGCCGTGAAAGATTGGAGCGCGCCAGACGGGCTGATCCCTTGTGGCAGGGCGCTGGGGCGAGCTAGAAAGCGGCAATGACCCGCATCGGTTTTTACTCTGGCTCCTTCGATCCGGTGACGCTCGGGCATACCGACGTCATCCGCCGCGCCGCATCCCTTGTCGACGAGCTTGTGATCGGCATCGGTATCAATCCCGGCAAGGCTCCGATGTTTACGGACGCCGAGCGGGTCGCGATGCTCGAAGCTGAGGTCGCCAGTATCGCGCAAGCGTCCGGCACGCGAATATCCGTCGTGACGTTCGCCGGCCTCGCAGTTGCCGCAGCGCGCGCTCACGATGCTACCGTCATCGTGCGCGGCCTGCGCGACGGTACCGACTTCGACTACGAGATGCAGATGGCCGGCATGAATGGCGAAATGGCGCCCGAGGTGCAGACCGTGTTCGTTGCTGCATCCCCCAATGTCCGCCACATTGCGGCAAACCTCGTGCGCGCCATCGCGAGCATGGGGGGCGATGCGTCCGCTTTCGTGTCGCCGTCTGTCCTCGCGCGAATGAAAGCCAAATCCAAGAAGCACAGCTGATGCCCGGTGCGGGGCCATCGGCGACGTCGCGAGCCAAGGCGGATGTGCTTGCGCTTGTCCGCCGCATACCGGCGTCTCGCGTTACGACATTCAATGCTATCGCAGACGCTTGTGCCATGAGCGCGCGCCACGTCTCTCACCTGCTCGCCAATTTGAACGAGGATGAGCGTGAATTCTGTCCCTGGCACCGCGTCGTCGCCAAGGGCGGGGCAATTGGACATGGTCCACACCGAGAAGCGCAATTCGCCAGGCTTGTGCGCGAAGGCGTATCGGTTTCGCCGGCAGGCATCGTTCAGGACCTGGCACGTCATGTCGTCCTTGCGCTCGCTGCTGAGAGCGACGCCGCGCCGATCCCGGTGGCGCCTGCGCCCAAGCCCGTCGGCAGCCGCTCACGGGGCATGAAGGAGCGGCCTTAGAGTCGCGGCCAGTGAGGTTTTCCGAGGCCGACAAGGGGTTGCGGCAGGGCCGTCAAATCGCCATAAGGGCGGCGACAAGTGCCGCCGCCTCGCCGCGGCTCCTTTGCGCCCTGGCGAGTTGCTGGTTAACGGCCCGCTCAACCACGAAAGGACCGAACATGAAGATTTTGTCTGCGCTTGTCGCAGCGGTTGTGCTGCTGGCAGGCCCCGCCGCCGAGGCCGCTGGCGACAATCTTGTCATCGAACTGAAAACCGGCAAGGTCGTCGTCAAGCTGCGCCCGGATCTTGCACCCAAGCACGTCGAGCGCGTCAAGACGCTTGCCGGCGAAGGCTTCTACAATGGCATCAAGTTCCACCGCGTGATCGAAGACTTCATGGCCCAGACGGGAGACCCCACCGGCACCGGAACCGGCGGCTCGAAGCTTCCCGATCTGCCGGCCGAATTCTCCAATGAGCCGTTCAAGCGCGGCACCGTGGCGGCTGCCCGCACCAACGATCCCGATTCCGCCAACAGTCAGTTCTTCATCTGCTTCAACAGCATCGGCTGCGGCCCGCTGCGCGGCAAGTACACGATCTGGGGCGAGGTCGTCGATGGCATGCAGTTCGTCGATCGCATCAAGCGCGGTGAGCCGCCAACAACCCCCGACACCATGGTCAAGGTCTACGTCGAGTAGGCAGCAGAAAAAAAAGGAATGCGACAATGGCCGCCTACAAGGATCCAGAGAACACGCTGATCATCGAGACCAGCAAAGGCAACGTGGTGATCGAACTGCGCCCCGATCTGGCGCCCAAGCACGTCGAGCGTATCAAGACGCTGGCACGCGAAGGCTTCTATGACGGCATCGTGTTCCATCGTGTGATCGACGGCTTCATGGCGCAGACCGGTTGCCCGCAAGGTCGCGGCATCGGCGGCTCGAAGCTTCCGAACCTGCCGGCCGAATTCAACGCCGAACCGCATGTGCGGGGCGTGTGCTCTATGGCCCGCTCCTCAAATCCGAACTCGGCCAACAGCCAGTTCTTCATTTGCTTCGACGACGCGACCTTCCTCGACCGCCAGTACACGGCCTGGGGCAAGGTCGTCGAAGGCATGGAGAACGTCGACAAGCTCGCACGCGGCGAGCCGCCGCGCGCACCTGACAAGATGCTGACCGTGCGCGTCGCCGCGGACGTCGCCTGATGGCCGACCCTAACGCTCAAGAGGTCTCGCGAACGGCACTCAACGTGGCAGTGGCGCTCGCGGGCCTGGCGGGTGCCACCGGAGTGTCTCTGGCCGCCGTTGCGGCACATAAGGTGCCAGACCCCTCGCTCGCGACCGCCGCGACGTTCTTCATTCTGCATGCCGCAGCCGTCATTGCGCTTGCAGCTTTTGCGGCCAACGCCGCTGGTCCTGGTCGCTGGTTGGCGGTCGCCTACTTGATGCTGCTGTCGGTGACGCTCTTCAGCGGCGACATTGCGCTTCATACGCTCGCGGATTTTCACGTCTTTCCTATGGCGGCTCCGATAGGCGGCAGTCTGCTGATCTTGAGCTGGGTTCTCGTCGCGCTTCTCGCCATTTTTTCGGCCCGGGGCTAGCTACGGCCGCATCCAATGCGAACTGATCTGTTCGATTTCGAATTGCCGGACCAGGCGATCGCTCTGCGGCCCGCGGCGCCGCGCGATGCGGCGCGCTTGCTGATCGTGCGTCCAACCGAAGGCGGCTGCGCGCGCGATGATGCCGATCTCGACGACAAGACCGTTCGCGATCTCCCTTCGTTGCTTCAGCCGGGCGACGCGCTCGTGCTCAACGATACGCGCGTCATCCCGGCCGCGCTTCTGGGCACGCGCACCCGCGGCGGTAGCCGTGCGTCCGTTGCATTCAATCTCATCAAGCGCGTTGACGAAAATCGCTGGCGCGCGTTTGCGCGCCCCCAGAAGCGACTGATCGTCGGCGATCGTGTCCATTTTGGCCACGGCGGGGATGCCTGCATGCTGGGCGCGCTCGACGCGACCGTCAGCGAGATGGCGGATTTGGGCGAAGTCGAACTCGCATTTGATCTGTCGGGCCCGGCGCTAGACGAGGCGATCGCGGCAACCGGCCAGATGCCGTTGCCGCCCTACATTGCGTTGAAGCGCGAGCCCGACGACGCCGATCGCAACGCCTACCAGACGATCTTTGCCGCGCGCGATGGTGCCGTCGCTGCGCCGACCGCCGGGCTTCATTTTACGCCCGAGCTCGTCGCCGCGCTCGATGCGCGCGGCATTTCACGCCACTTCGTAACGCTGCACGTCGGCGCCGGAACCTTCTTGCCCGTCAAGGCCGAGGATACGGAAGGCCACAAGATGCACGCCGAATGGGGCGAAGTATCACAGGATACCGCCAATGCCCTGAACACGACGCGCTCCCGCGGCGGTCGCATTGTGGCTATCGGCACGACATCACTGCGCCTCCTGGAAAGCGCCGCAGCCGATAACGGAACGATCCATCCGTGGCGCGGCGAGACATCGATCTTCATCACGCCGGGGTATCGCTTCAACGCGGTCGACGTGCTGATGACGAACTTCCACCTGCCGCGCTCCACGCTCTTCATGCTGGTTGCCGCATTCTCCGGTCTGGGCACGATGCGCGCCGCCTACGGCCATGCCATCCGCGACGGCTACCGTTTCTATTCCTATGGCGATGCGAGCCTGCTGTTTCCTGCGACACCGCGCGCCGGGGCACGCCCATGACGCGGCCGTTCGACTTCCGATTGAAGAAGCGTGACGGCCTTGCCCGCCTGGGCGAGATCGCCACCCCTCACGGGCTGATCCGCACGCCCGCATTCATGCCGGTCGGCACCGTCGCGACGGTCAAGGCGCTCTATCCCGAGCAGGTGAAGGAGGCGGGCGCAGATATTATTCTCGGCAACACCTATCATCTGATGCTGCGTCCCGGCGCCGAGCGTGTCGCTGAACTGGGTGGCCTGCACGCATTCATGCGCTGGGACGGCCCGATCCTGACCGACTCCGGCGGCTTCCAGGTCATGAGCCTCTCCAAGATCCGCAGGATCACCGAGGAGGGCGCCGCATTCCAATCGCACCTCGACGGCTCGCGCCACATGCTGAGTCCTGAGCGCTCGATAGAAATTCAATGCCTGCTCGGCGCCGACATCCAGATGCAGTTCGACGAATGCATCGAACTTCCGGCCGCCCGCAGCGAGGTAGAGCGCGCGATGGAATTGTCGCTGCGCTGGGCCGAGCGCTCCAAGCGCGCTTTCGAGAAGCAGATCGAGGCGGGCCGTGCCAATGTCGGCCAGGCGCTATTCGCCATCGTGCAGGGCGGAACCGATCTCGAACTTCGGCAGCGCTCAGCCTCGTCGCTCGTTGCGATGGATTTTCCGGGTTACGCGGTCGGCGGCCTGGCGGTCGGCGAGGGCCACGACGCCATGATCGCGACGCTCGCCGGCACGCTCCCCGCGCTGCCTGATCACAAGCCGCGCTACTTGATGGGCGTCGGCACGCCGCTCGATCTGATCGAATCCGTGAGGCTCGGTGTCGATATGTTCGATTGCGTGATGCCGACCCGCAATGGCCGCCACGGCTATGCCTTCACGTGGCAGGGCGCGCTCAATATGCGCAACGCCAAGCATGCCTCTGACCCGCGCCCGCTCGATCTGGAAAGCTCATGCCCCGCCGCGCAAACGTACTCGCGCGCCTATATCCATCACCTGATTAAGTCGGGCGAATATCTGGGCGCGATGATCCTGTCGTGGGTGAACACAGTCTTCTATCAGGACTTGATGAGCGCCATGCGCGCGGCCATCGCGGAAGACCGCTTCGATGCCTGGGCCGACGCGACGAAGGCGCGTATCGCCGCCAAGGTCTCACCCGACGCGTAGAGGCAGAAGCATCATTCCGCCGGTGATGGAGGCTGAACGCCCACGAGGCGTTCCCGGTGCACCAGATACAGTCCCGACAGAATCACGATGAACGAACCGATAAGCGCCCAATGATCCGGAACGTCGCCGAAAACGGCATACCCCAATCCCACCATGCTCAGGAGCTGGAAGTAGAGAAACGGCGAGACGCTGGAAGCTGGTGCCAGGTTGTAGGCCAGAATGAGCAGGTAGTGCCCAAGCCCGCCGAACGCGCCGAGCGCCAGCAGCATCAGCCACTGCGTCCAGTCGGCCGGCCACACCCATTGCGGCAGCGCCACCACCGCGCCGCCGATCGTTCCAACAAGCAGCGCGTAGAACAGCGTGACCAGCGGCGGGTCGAACGTTGACAGCTTGCGCGTCAGCAGCATGAAGACGGCGTAGCAGAGCATCGACGCCAGCGACACGAGGAACGCCCAGTGCACTTCGGCAAATCCCGGCCGGACCACGACGATTATTCCGAGAAAGCCGGTGATGATTGCGACAGCACGGTGCCAGCCGATGTATTCGCCAAGCACCGGCCCCGCGAGCCCGGCGACTACGAGAGGCGCGAGAAACGCGATCGCGACGGTCTGATCGAGGCGCAGGTAACGCACGGCGATGAAGTTGCACGCCGTCGTTCCCACCATCATCACCGAGCGCGAGAGCTGAAGGCCGAGCTTGCGCGTTCGCAGCAGTGACGGGATCGTCCATGGCCCGAGGATCGCGACCATCAGCAGGAACTGGCCGACGAACCGCATCCATACGATTTCCGCGGTCGGCAACCTGCTATGGCTCGCCAGATACTTCGCCGTCGTGTCGAGGCATGAAAACAGCGTCACCGCCGCGCACATAAGCAGCACGGCTTTCAGCCGGTCGGGCAGTACGTGCGGTTGCGACATGGTGGCGAGGTCGGTCATGGTGCGAAAGGGTTGCGTCCGCCCGTATACGGGTCGGCGGCGGTATGCAAACGCGTTCGGCGGTGCGCCTTCCTACACCAGTTTGGATCGGCGTAGCGGCCCGCGGCGTCGCAGTGGCGGAAGGTCCGTTATGCGCGTGCCGCATAATGCCGCTTGCGCAGGATGTTGCCCCGCTGGGCTTGCGCGGGTGCGAAAAGCCGAGTAACCCCAACCGCCTGGGGGCCCGTAGCTCAGCGGTAGAGCATCTGACTTTTAATCAGAGGGTCGTTGGTTCGATCCCAACCGGGCTCACCAGTATTCTCAATATGTTAAGGCCCGCTATCTTGCGAGCCACCGTCGCGGTGCCGATCCAGCGCGAACCGCACCTGCGTCGACTATTCTGACACCGAATTCGCTTCTCTTGGTTTCATTCAAACGCCACGTTTGCATCCTCCGACATGTCCCGTGTGATTTCGCACAAAAGTACGACAGCTCGCTCCAAGGTTCTCGATCCCAACAAGGGCTCGCAACGAATACGTGGTGCCGCGCGAGCGTCGAACGAATTTGCGTGCCATCCCATAGGACGCGCAAAAGTTTGAAATCGGCGCGCTAGGGCCGGCTCGGGACCGGATCGGCATTGTGGACGGAGATTGCGCGCGCGTTGCCTCTGCTCGCGCACGGGTCGCCCGAACTGCAAGCGACCGGCGCCGTTCTGCCTGCCGGCACATAGGTCTCAGCGCCCTTGGTCGTCTGTTGGACCTGCTCGATGCGCCGCGCGTCATCCGCGCTCAACAACTCTTTGCGGCAGAGCGGAGAATAGCCGGAAAGACATAGCTTCACGTTGTTGGCATACTCGACCTTCTCGACTTCTTGGAGGTCTGCCGGTGTCAGCGCCGAGCGGTCGCAGCGCGACGTCGCGTAGCCGCTCATACACGCCGCCAGATTGGTCCGGTATTCGGCGGCTCTCAAAAATTGATCGTCCTCCGGGCGCAGCATGTCACGTTGGCAGAGGCTGCGAGTTTCGTCCGCAAGACAGCGCTTCAGGTTGGCCGCATACTGCGCTTCGTTCACACGCTTGCGATCGGCATCTTTGATCTGGTCGTGCTGACACAGGAACGGCGACGCCGCTTCCAGGCACACCGCGAGAATTCTGCCGTAATCGATTTCGCTCGAAGGTGCCGCTGGCGTAGCAGGCGAGATGGCGGCCACGCGTTTTGGCCGCGATTTGTTGCGCGCTTTCGGAGCCGGTTCGTCCCACCCCGACCACGCGACACCACCCTCACGATCGGTGGAAGCGCAGCCGCCGTTCAAAAGCGCTACGCAAACAACGAAACAAAGAAAGGTACGCCCCACTAACATGGGGACAAATTATTCCCGGCCTAAGTTTTGCCGCAAACGCCAAATGACCGCTGCGAATTGAGGCAACTTATTGGGACAAGACAAAATTAACGCGAAATAACAATACGGTACAAAACTGAACGCTGAATACACTTTCAAACCCTAAAGCCACACGTCATTGTAATTGCGCGCAATTGAACGCCTGTGATTCGCGCCGTCCATCGTGGTGTTGGTCACGCCGGCCCGTTCAGATGCGCCGGAGCGGCAAATGGCCCTTGACCGCGGTAGGGCAAATCAGACTGTTATCTGAGTGCCGACAGCAGCGTGTGTGCTGGGTAGTTGTTGTTCCCGGATATACGGGATCAGCCTCTCCCCCGAGGTCAAATCGGCGGTGGCGGAACCGCGCCTCCCCAAAAAATGGTTCTGCCGGAGCGATAAGCTCGGAAAAGAGAGCGGTCAGCAGCGCCGCTCTCTTTTTTATTGGCGGATTATTTCGGAGTGAAAATCGCGCCCACGATCGCGGTCAAACCGATCATCGCGTTGAGGCGTGCCCGCATGAAGCGCCGCTCAGCGGCAATTTTTTCGTTGCCGAACACCATCGTGCGGTCGGCGCGGGCCGAGTGGGCCGGCCAGGACGGCGCGCCCTTGGCGAACGGTTCCCCCGTCCGCGAGAAGTTGAACCAATAGTCGCTGAACGTGTGCGAAAACGCCCGGTCTCCATCCGTGAAGATGGGCTTCGTCGCCGCGAAAATGTCGCCTGTATCGAATGCGTAAATGATCTCGTTCCCGTGCGGCACTCCGTTGGGAAACTTCGGCCGCAGCTTCTCGGCCGTGT
>CADECN010000080.1 GCA_902825785.1 uncultured Hyphomicrobium sp.
CGAGGGCGATCTCGATGTCGCCTTCGACGTCATCTGCAGCCTCGCACGCAAGCTGACGGTCTAAGCAGACATCACGTCTCAAAGATCGAGGTGGCATGAGAAGCGGCGCTCGCCACCCGCCTCGCGCAGCACCGGCGCCTCGGTTTTGCAGCGCTGGAACGCAAACGGGCAGCGGGTGTGGAAATGACAACCCGGCGGCGGCGAAATGGTCGCCGTTAATGTCCGCTGCCTGGACGATGTCGACATCGCGAGTTTGACGCCCAAAGCCGTCGACGGCCGGAGCTTCTGACCCATGAGCGAGCGCGCGGCATTAGTCCTTTTCTCAGGTGGCCAGGATTCCACCGTCTGCCTCGCCTGGGCGCTCGCGCTTTTCGACAAAGTCGAAACGATTGGCTTCGATTACGGCCAGCGACACCGCGCCGAACTCGATCAGCGCCAGGTCATCCTGGCAAAAATGAAGGATTGGCCCGGCACATTGGGGCAGCTTGGGCCCGATACGGTACTCAAGTTGCCAAGTCTGGCTGAGATCAGCGAAACCGCACTCACGCGCGCCACTGAAATTACGTTCGCGCAATCGGGATTGCCGACAACCTTCGTGCCCGGCCGCAACCTGCTGTTTCTGACCTACGCCGCCGCCCTCGCCTATCGGCGCGGAATTGCCACCCTCGTCGGCGGCATGTGCGAAACCGACTTTTCCGGCTATCCCGATTGTCGCAACGACACCATCCAGGCATTGGCGCGCGCCGTCTCGCTCGGGCTTGATCGCCAAGTCGCCATCGAAACCCCGCTGATGTACGTCGACAAGGCGGGCACCTGGGCGCTCGCGCACGAGTTGGGCGGCGATGCCCTCGTCAATCTCATTATCGCAGACACGCACACCTGCTACCTTGGCGACCGTGCGCACCTTCATGCCTGGGGCTCCGGTTGTGGCACATGCCCCGCGTGTGAGTTGCGCGCGAAAGGCTACGAAGCATGGCGCACAATGAGGAACTGAAACACGCCGTTGAACTCGCTCTCGCCGGCGATTGGGAAGGCGCGCACACGATTGCCCAGCGCGACGAGACGGACGCCATGAGCTGCTGGCTCCACGCCTGCCTGCATAAAATCGAAGGCGATGATGGCAACGCTCGCTACTGGTACGGCCGGTCGCCCGTCGGCTTCGAGGACTTCGTCGATCCTGTCGACGAGCTGCACGCCCTCGCCTTCTCCCTGAAGTAACCTACAGAAAACGCGTATTTTTTTGCTTGTGCCTTGCGGAACCGCGTTGGTCTGCCCGGTGGGCTATGGAAACCCTAGCCCAAAGGCATTTCCGATTTGAACCGGCAGCGTCCATCACAGCGACAGATGGCAAGACACCGGAGAAGCAGCCCGATGACCCTCGACCGCAACAGCCTGACGCTCAAGACGACCAACTTCGTCGTGGGCGCTGCCTTGCTGGTCATGCTGTTCCCGCTCGACGGCAAGCTGCCTGAAAAGCCCGCAGGCGTCCGCACCGCAATCGAGATGATCTCGAAGAAACCCTCGCTCCGCGTCATTGCTCACGACGATGCCGTCGCTGGCTAGCCCGCATCTCACGCGTCGATCTTGAACGGACTGAAGTTCGTGTTGCGGTCGAAATAATCCTCATTCTCCGCTTTCTTCAGCGCCCGCACGACGCGCACAGTGATCGGCAGAAACGCAACCTCGACCAGCGTTTTCGTCACGAACTGCGACACCATCAGCGTGACCACGAGTTCGTTCGGCATGATGCCCGAGTTGTAAAAGGCGAGGGGATAAAAGAGAGAGGAGTCGACCGCTTCCCCTGCAATCGTGGAAAGAACGAAGCGCAAGCTCATCTGCTTGCCGCCGCTTGCCACCTTCATTTTGGCGACGACGTAGGAATTGACGAACTCGCCGCAGAAGTAGGCGATCATCGAAGCACCCGCGATGCGCCACGTATTGCCGAACGCGATCTCGTAGACCTTCTGGTTCTCCCAGCCCTGCGCAGGCGGCAACGCGACGATGACCGCCGCCATAACGGCGGCGAAAAAGAGTGCCGCAAATCCGCTCCAGATCACGCGACGTGCCCGGGCGTACCCGTAAACCTCGGTCAGCACGTCGCCGAAGATGTAGGAGATCGGAAAGAACAGGACGCCGGCTCCGAACGTCACCGCGCCGATGATCGGCAGATCGAGGCTCGCCGCCTTCGCCGGCCCGATCAGGTTCGAGCACACCAGCACGACGACGAAGGCGACCATGATGAGGTCGTAGTAACGATAGCTGCGCTGCGGAGCGGCCATGCGATCCCTCTGGTGTGACATCTGCCTCTTTGCGCCTTATAGGAAAGCGCGAACCAAGCGGCGCACGGCATGTATCACGTTAAGGAAATCTTCTACACGTTGCAGGGCGAGGGCGCGAATGCCGGCACGCCGGCGGTGTTCTGCAGGTTCTCAGGCTGCAACCTGTGGTCCGGCCGCGAACAGGACCGGGCCAAGGCCACCTGCCGGTTCTGCGATACCGACTTTGTCGGAACCGACGGCGAGGGCGGCGGCCGGTTTGCGACTGCCACCGACCTGGCGCGCGCGATTGAGACCGCCTGCACCGCTGACCGTGGCCCGCGACTGGTCGTACTGACCGGGGGCGAACCCATGCTGCAGGTCGATGCGGCCTTGATCGAAGCGCTCCACGCACACGGCTTCTCCATCGCCCTTGAAACGAACGGCACACTTCCGGTCCCCGACACGATCGATTGGATCTGCGTCAGCCCCAAAGCCGGAGCCATACTGAAACAATTGTCGGGTCACGAACTCAAGATCGTCTACCCGCAAACAGGCCTTGATCCCGCCGCCTATCTCGACCTCGACTTCGCGCATCGCTTCCTGCAGCCCATGGACGGACCGGACGCGGCGACGAATACCAGCGCAACCGTCGCGTACTGCAAGGCCAACCCGTCTTGGCGGCTCTCGGTTCAGACCCACAAGTGGCTGCGCATTCCCTAGGCACCGTCCGTTCGGCACGGCCACGCCGCGCACAGTTAACCGCATCCCCTAAAGGCTGCTCGTTTCAGCGGCGCCGCGCCAAGATCAGCATTTGCTGGCCCCAACGCGCCCGATGCGACAGATGAGACCCGTTGCAACGGCCCGTCAGGCTGGAAGTCGGCCACGAAATCTCCTATTCCCTCGCCCATGCGCATCTACAAGGACTTCACATTCGAGGCGGCGCACTTTCTGCCGTCCGCCGAACCCGGCCATCCGAATTCCCGCATCCACGGGCATTCCTTCCGCGCGCGCGTGCTGATCGACGGCGAGCCCGACGCGACCACCGGTTACGTCTTCCACTTCGACGACCTGGAAGCTGCCATCGACGAAGCGCAGCAGGCGCTCGACCACCGCCTGCTCAACGAGGTCGAAGGCCTCTCCGCCCCAACGCTTGAGCGCATCGCCGTCTGGCTTTGGAACCGTCTGCAGAACCGCGTGCCGGGCCTCGCCGGCATTGAGGTTCATCGCGACAGCTGCCGCGAAGGCTGCTTCTATTCGGGTCCCGCGCCGCAACTGCGTCAGGCGGCCGAGTAGGACAACGCCATGAACACCAAGCCGCCGGTCCTGAAACAACTCGGCACCCAGGTCGGCATACCGGCGAGCCCGCACGCCGCCGTTCTGGAACGCGTCGCCAATCCGCATGTCGACACCAACTACGTCGCCCGCTTTACGCAGCCCGAGTTCACCTCGCTCTGCCCGGTGACGGGCCAGCCCGACTTCGCGCACCTTGTCATTGACTACGTGCCCGACCGCTGGCTCGTCGAGAGCAAATCTCTGAAGCTCTATTTCGCGGCCTTCCGCAATCACGGCGCCTTTCACGAGGATTGCACGGTCGCTATCGGCAAACGCCTCGCCACCCTGCTTGAGCCGCGCTACCTGCGCATCGGCGGCTACTGGTTTCCGCGCGGCGGTATGCCCATCGACGTCTTCTGGCAAACCGGCGAACTGCCTGCTGGCGTCTGGGTCCCCGACCAAGGCGTAGCGCCCTATCGCGGCCGCGGCTGAACGGGCTCCCTGCACTGCGAAACGTTATGCCGTCGCTGTGCTGCGCCGCACGGCTAGTTAGTGTTTTGCGCTCCAGGGCAATTGAGCCGCCCGTTCGCGCCGATAAACTGAACGCTGTGCCGAAGACGTCCAACGACGGGCACGCCAAACGACACCAGCCGCGCCAACGTCGGCATTCTGGGAGAGAGATCGCATGACACATTTGCCACGATACGCTCTTGCCGCCGCCCTCGCCGCTGCTTGCGCAACCGCTTCGGTCACGCCAGCAAACGCCACGGCCGCGAATGGCACCTGGCTGAGAAGCAACGGCGCCCACGTACTCGCCTTCGACTGCGGTGGCGGCCTTGGCCTGAAAGTTACGAAGTCTCCGGAAGCCGCGAAAGTCGGCAAAACCATCATGTGCGGCGCCAAGCAAACTTCAGCCAACAAGTGGAAAGGCACACTGCTCAACCTCGACGATGGTCAGAAATATTCGGGCTACGTCACCTTGAGCGGCAACAGTCTCTCGCTTTCAGGATGCGTCTTGGGCGGACTTATCTGTTCCAGCGACACCTGGTCGAAACTGAAATAACGACTGCACTCAGCCAATAAACCGCTTCGCCAGTTCGGCGTCGGGCCTCAGGCACGTGTCGCGGCCACCGAACCAGGCGATACGGTTGCGCTGAACGAAGTCGTAAATGCGGTCGCCGATGACGGCCGGCACGAGCGATGCCGCCGTCGCAAGCCAGCGCCACGGTCGCGGCAAAGTACGACCGGCCGCGATCACGCCGCTCCAGCGCAGGTGCGGTACGCCATCGGCCAACACCATGAACGTGTCGAAGGCATCCGCGTCGAGGCCATAGTGCGCGTAGAGCGCGCGCGGCAGCGGATCCTGGATCACGGCGAACCGGCTCGTACCGTGAGGATCGCGCGCCAGCATCCACAACACGCCGAACGAACAGAGCGCGCAGTGTCCATCGAATATGACGAGCGGTTGCGTATCGTCGAACCGCGGCACCGCCTCATCACCCCGGTATGAATGCGCCCCGCTGACCGACGGTGGTCCGCGCACGTTCTCGTTGCTCAATGAAACCATCCAGACACATGACACTCCGGCGACGGCAAAAGCACGGCAAGTCGTAAGCGTTCGGATGCCTTGTAGCGCCTCTTCGAGCAGAACCGACTGTCCGTAGTCATCTTTATTTTGCCATTGGAATCGCGCCGTTTGTGTTCGTCAACGAACCCAAAGAGGATCACATGCCGGGAGTCCCCCAGAACGTCGCAGACATGCTGGCCCGGTTGGCAGAGAGTTCGCAAAACGAACTCGATCTCATCCGCCGCCTCGCCGACGCAATCCGACGTGCCGACGATCAGCTTTTGCGTGAGGTCCGCAGCGTCACCCTGCAGCACGAGATGCGGCGCGATGCGGTCCTCACCGAACTACAGACACTCGCTGGCCGCCTGTGCGCTCTTCCCGCACGACCCAATTCGGCGCCCGCCCAATCCATAGAACAGCAGCACCCGCGCCCGGCGGCGATCGACATGGTTCATTCCTACGGTGGCGGCGACTGGCGGCAGGCGGCGCAGGCGATCGACGAGGAACTGGAGTTTACCTTCAATGGCAACGGCAACCACCACTGAGCCGTTTAACGTTGGCGATGTTCGCCCGGGCACGCTCGCGTCCGCCAAGGTATAATCTCGGCTTGGCGCCACGAGGCGGCCGTACTGGCCGCTAAGATCCATTGAAGTCGTTATTGCCCGCTGATCTCACGATGACCTGGAGCACCCTATGACGCGACCTAGGACCTGGCTGCCCGGCCTGCCACTGGCGCTTTCGTTGGCGGCAGGCATACTCGCTATCGCCGTAACCGAACCGGCAATGGCCCAGGCGAAACTCGTGGCGGGAACCTTGACGTGCAAGGGCGAAGGCGGCGTCGCCTGGATTGTCGGGTCCAAGGAAACGCTCGACTGTAACTTCAATCCTGCCGGCAGCGGACCGCATGCCCGTTACTCCGGCACGATCACGAAAGTTGGGCTCGATGTCGGGATCAAGGGCCAGCGCACGCTCATCTGGACCGTGCTCTCGACCACCACCACTTTCGCGCAAGACGCGCTCAACGGCACCTACGACGGCGTCTCCGCCGATGCCGCCGTCGGGATCGGCGTCGGCGCCAACGCGCTGGTCGGCGGCTCCAACAAGGGCTTCGTTCTGCAACCCCTTAGCGTCCAGGGCGAAACCGGCTTGAACCTCGCCATTGGCGTCTCCAGCCTGACCCTTCGCGGCGGCTGACTTAGTCAATCGTCGCGGATGGCAGCCTTCACCTTTGCGGCGAGTTCTGGCGTGACCTCTCGAATCCCGTGCTCCTTGGCGTGCTCCATTGCGTTTTTGAGCACCTCTTCCTCGTCTCTGCCGCGCACCACATGCGTGCAACCCGACGACGGATCAACCTTCGCGCACTCGATCATTTTGCCCATGGCTTTTCTCCCTAATGTTTGACCAGGACGGGATCAGCGTACCGCCGCAGGCCCACGCTCGGAAGTTACGATTGCCGATTTGACTGGCCCCAAACCCAATATCGCGACCAAAAACGGTAACGTTCTCGCGACTGTGACCCTCGCGCAGCGCCATCGTCCGCGATATGATTGCCGCCGATCAGCCGCAGGGAGACGGACATGACCGCCAAGACCTATCCGCCCGGTACCGTTCTGATACGCCCCACGCTCGACCCGCTGGCGCGCAACTGGTGGCTGATCCTGCTGCGCGGCGTGCTCGCCATCATCTTTGGCATCCTGACCTTCATCTGGCCCGGCCTGACGCTGCTGACGCTCGTGGCGCTTTACGGCGCCTTCGCCCTGCTCGACGGCGTGTTCTCCCTTGTCGCCGCCGTCACGAACGGAGCCCCCGCACCCAGATGGTGGCTTGCCCTCGTCGGCGTGCTCGGCATCGGCGCCGGACTGCTGACACTCTTCCTGCCCGAACTGACCGGCATGGTCCTGCTTTACTTCATCGCGGGTTGGGCAATCGCTGCCGGCATCTTCCAGATCATCGGCGCGATCAATTTGCGCAAAGAGATCGAAGGCGAATGGCTGCTGATTGCAAGCGGCATTCTCTCGGTCATCTTTGGCGTGCTGATTTTTATTTATCCGGGCGCCGGCGCACTTGGCGTAGCATTCGCGATAGGAACGTTCGCGATAGCCTATGGCGCGCTTCTCGTCGCCTTCTCACTACGCTTGCGCAAGATGGCCGAAATCAAGATCTGACAACCAGATCGACCGCGCGATCCTTCCACCCAGAGTCTCGTCCAGAGTCTCGTCGCCTTGGCCGGAAGCCGAAAACGGCGACCTCCCAATCCGCTTCGCGGGCTTGGGTCTTCTCGGCTTCTCGAAGGCGATAAATCAAGACATTCCACATCGGTGGAAGGGGGTCTGGCGAAACTAAAACATGCTGTCCGAACATCGCTGCACGCAATCAAATTTGAGCTGACTTAATGACACCACATCGAGGCAACGCGGCGACGCGCTGATTGTTCCAACAGCTCATCCGGCTTTGAGCCGGTCAATCACGTCATCCGCGAGCGCCTCCAGTTCGGGGAGCAGGACGACGCTTTCCTGTTCGTTGGGATCGGTGCGCGCGATAACAGCCGACGTCGGCGCATCGCTCAAGTTCACCGGTAGGTGCGGAATGCCAGCCGGGATGTAGGCGAGGTCGCCCGCCTTGGTCACCATATGGTGCTGCAAGCGATCACCAAACAGCGTCACCGCCTCGCCTGACAAAACGAAAAGCGCCGTCTCGTGGCTCTCATGCAAATGCGCCTTCGCGCGTCCTCCCGGCGGAATGGTGAGAAGATGCATACAAATGCCTTTGGAACCGACCGTCTCAGCCGCAATGCCGCAGAAATAGGTGAGGCCTTGCTTGCCCTCATAACTATCGTCGGCACGGATCACACGGCACGCGCGTTCTTGCTCGTCGCCCACGTCGCCGCTCCTAGCATTTGACAGCGCCTAGACCTTCCATAACCGGCACCACCAATAGGACTCAACAGGCAGGTCGATCTCGGGCAAATCGCACCATGTCTTGTGCGGCAGGAAATAGATGCACTCCATGCACCGGTTCTGGTCCGGCCCATGCGGATGATCCAGAAACCCCGCGATAATGAGCCTGTTGTAGACATCGTTGCTCTTCAGCTGTCTGAGCTCCCCCAAAATGCCGTCGAACTCCTGCTGGTTCTTCGGAAACGGCTCGGTACGCGTTTCGAGGCCTGAGGCGAGCAGCTTACCGACCTCCGCGAGCAGCCGCTCGGTCGAACTGCCGGTCTTCAAACGCTCGCGCTGCGCAAACTCGAGATCGACCATGGTATCGAGCCGCCCGGTGAACGGCACGCTGAACGCCGCCTGGCCGCCCGTCTCGCTCAGCCACTGATCGAACATCCCCTGGAACTCTGTCGGCAGCAATCGCGCGCCATCCTGTCCGACGACGCTCGCCCGGAAGGCGCTTTCGGTCATCGGCAGGAACAGAATGTTGACCGTGTCGCCGGGTGTTTGACCGCCGTCACGTGGCGCATCCAAAACGCTGCAGCAGACCAGATTAGAGTTGTCGGCCAGCGGCACAACTGCGCCGATCACAATACGTGATGAATCGAAGCCGGCCGGTGGCCGATAGATCCAAGTCTGTCCGGGTGCGAGTAAATCCATTGGCCCTCGTCTCGCTCATAGATAGCGACACCAAGCTGGCCGAGAACGCACGCGTTCCCCGCCAGTCCGCCAAAAGTCCGAAGCAATTTTGGCGTCTTCCCCGCGCCCAAAATTTGCGTCGGAGACCGCGCCGCGCGCAAGGGGAGATTTACCGGCTTGGAAAAGAGCGTCTTAGGCTCACACGAAGCAATTTCTGCAAATATCGTTCAAGATCATCGCGCCAGAGAGTGCACCTGAAGCGCCGAAGCAACGACGGATCGTGCAATCGCAACAACGCCGAAGGCTTCAATTCGCCGTCGCGCGCTCACTTCAAACGTCAGCCCCGATTCAGGTACCCCGGCAAGTGGCGCGCGTCGCGCGTCCGCGCCATTGCCATGGCGAGATCGTGCGCGCATTCGAAATTACGACGAACGACGGTCCTCGCGATCCGCGCGCGAAAGAAATCGGCCCACGCAAACTCGCTGAACGGCACCAGTGACTTGCTGAAACCGCCAGCCTCCCGTACCGACCAGGCGAGATCGCGGTATCGATCCGAGCGAAGCTGATCAAGTCGACCTGGCAGCCGCGTCGGACAGATCCTCTCGCCGCGCGAGTCGTAGGAATGCATCCAGCCCATCGCCGTCATGCAACCCAGAAACGACCGTTGCGGCAGATCAGAAAAGTCGCAAACGACGCGAACGTAGACATCCTCGACCTCGCTCTGCCAGAGCGCCAGTCCGAGGTGATGACGGTCGATGATATAGAGGTCGTCGCACGGGCCGAGCACGGCCGGGATCGGCCGCTTCTCGATGTAATGGCGAAGTTTGCGGGCACTTCGCGCACGCCGCTCGATCTTTCGGCGCTTGGCGGCAACCGCACGCATCCCGACGGCCATTTGCGTCGGACGCAGATCGGCGAGCGGAACGCGCTCAATCTCACCGCCGTCAGTGAATGCATCCATCATCGGGCGTTCGACCAGCGTCCGTGCTCTCGCGTCCAAATACGGAGCAAAGTCGCTTGCCGCGATACCGCTCAGAGGACGCAAACGCACGGACATGGGAACCGACGGGTAAGATACGTAAACACGCCTTCATACTTCCGGGATGGTGGTTAATTTTGTATTGATGCCCGCCGCCTTTGCGGCCACCGAGCTTGAGACACGCGAGCGGGCAAACCCAATCGCGTCCAAGTGCGGTATGTCATGGCGACAACCGGAACGGGGGAAGACATGGATCGGCGCGATATTCTCGGGGGCGGCCTGACACTCGTGACGATAGCGCTCGCAGGCTCCGGCAGAGCCGCCGCCAAGCCCGGCGTTGAGCTGCCTGACGACGCCCGTTTCATGGAACAGGCGCTCGCCGAAGCCTCAAGGGCCGCCTTTCCGTTCGGTGCTGTCATTGTAAAAGAGGGCGCAATCATCGCGCGCGGCCACAACCGCACCGGCGTCGATCGCGACCCCACGGCGCACGGAGAGATGGTCGCCGTCCGCAACTGCCTGAAGGAGCACGGCCCGGAGGCTTTGGTGGGCGCAACCGTCTATACCTCGGGCGAGCCCTGCTGCATGTGTATGGGAGCGATGGTGTGGTGTGGCGTCAGCCGCGTCGTGTACGCCGCGTCCCTCGCCCAGCTTTCAACCAAGGTCGATCAGATCAACCTGTCGGCCGAGGACGTGGCGTCCAAGGCACCGTTCGCGCCCGTCGACATTGCCGGCGGCGTCCTCGCCGACAAAGCCATCGCCTTGTTCAAGTAACCCCACTCGCCAGCGCTAACACGTACCAGCTCAGGCGTCCGCGTGCTCGGCCTTCGTCGACTTGGCCGACCTGTCGTGCGCGCTCGCGCCGAGCTTATCGACGTATGCGATTCCGATGGCGGACAGAATGAACATGCCGTGGATGATCGTCTGCCACATCACGCCGGCTTCGGTATACTTCGCGCCCTCGCTGCCCAGGTTCCCGGCCTCGATAAACGTCTTCAAAAGATGGATGGACGAAATGCCGATGATCGCCATCGCGAGCTTGATCTTGAGCACACTGGCGTTGACGTGATCGAGCCACTCCGGCTGGTCCGGATGTCCCTCAAGCCGAAGCCGCGACACGAATGTTTCATATCCGCCCACGATCACCATCACGAGCAGGTTCGAAATCATCACGACGTCGATCAGCGCGAGCACCAGCAGCATGATCTGCTGTTCGTTGAACTCGGTCGCGTGCGTCATCAAGTGCGACAGCTCTTTGAGGAACAGGAAGACGTACACGCACTGCGCCACGATGAGGCCGAGGTACAGCGGCACCTGCAGCCAGCGCGAACCGAAGATCAGGGAAGACAGAAATTTGCGATACGTCTGGTCGGCGGGCGTCGGCATGTGCTCGGCTCATTGGAAAATTTGACAGGAGTTTCCGCGGTCGCGGAGGCGGGAAGTTCTTAGATAGGGGTGCGCGTTGCCACATGCAGCGCCCAAAACGCCGCACTGCGCGCACAATCCACGAGCTCGTATGCGTCCGGTCGGCGGCAAGCGCATCGTCTGGGCGACCGGACACAGATTGCCCGCCTTCTCATCGACGTTCATTATATGACATCGGCGGCCGCGCACTCAGCCGCGGTCACAAACGGAGCGCCGACCTAAAATGCTCAATAACCACGCGCGTCCCACTCGCCGCTCGATTCTTCTGGCCATCGCGTATGGGGCGTTCAGCGCGCCACTCGCCGCTGCCGCCGATGACGCCACGCATATCAAAGTCACAAAGCGGCCGCGTTGCGATTGTTGCGACGCCTGGGTCCAGCATCTGCGCGACAACGGGTTCACAGCCACACTCGTCGAGACGAGCAGCCTGGAAGCGCTCAAGCAGCACTTGCGCGTCCCAAAGACTCTCAGCTCCTGCCACACAGGCGAGATCGCCGGTTACGTGATCGAGGGTCATGTGCCCGCGAGCGCTATCAAGCGCCTGCTTGCACAGCGCCCGGCCGCGATAGGACTTTCGGTGCCCGGAATGCCGGCCGGCTCGCCCGGCATGGAAGGTGGCGAGCCGCAGGTCTATGACGTGCTGCTTTTCGGCGAGACCGGACAAAGAGTGTTCGGCCGCTACAAGGCCGAACAGCTCTTGGAAAACTGACGTCGATTGCTCGGCCCGTTCCGTCTAACGCTTCACCGCGGGCGCATGATCGCGTTGATCTCGATATCGATGTCGTCGTCCACCATCGATTGATAGTCCGTCATGTTGAAGGCGCTGCGCTGGATGCGCGTGGTGGCGACGAACTTGCGGGAACCCGCATCGTACTTCAGCGCCGGGTCATCGTGCGGCTCAAGACTGACACTCAGAACCACCGGCTTGGTGATGCCGTTGACGGTGATTTCACCCGCAACCTCGGCCTGCGTTGCCGAACGCGGTTTGACGGCAAGGCTCTTGAACGCAATCGTCGGCGAGGCTTCCACGTTGAAGAACGCCTTACCATTCAGCTCATTGTCGACGAGCGACTCTCCCGTCGTCAGACTGGCCGTCATGATCGATGCGTTGATCTTGGCCTTCTCGGGTGCCGCGTCGTCGTAATCGAGCGTACCCGACACCTTCGTGAACCGGCCACGCTGCGTCGAATACGCCATCTTGAAGATGAACTGCACCTCCGTCTTGCGCTGGTCGAATTGATAGCGCCCCGCCTGCGCCGTCGGCGCCGCCGCCAGGGGCAGCACGAGCAGCAGCGAAACAAGCGCAACACAACGCGGCTGCGCTATTGAGCGCGCACGCCGCACCCCCATGGACATCATGGCCACACATCCTCTGAGCTCCCCACGCTTGAGTATGCGGTTCTCTGTGGCACGGTTACGGCGGCGTTATGGGTGATGTGGAGATAACCGCCGCGGGC
>CADECN010000081.1 GCA_902825785.1 uncultured Hyphomicrobium sp.
GACGTGGCTGCTGTTCTCCATGACCTGGTGACGCAGCTCGTCACGCTCGTCGAGCTTTTTGAGATTCTCGTCGATGATCGCTCTCGCCTCTTCGCGATCGAGCGAGTCAGACCATCGCTTGGGGAACTTGACCTTGATTTTCCCATCCGCAACCTGATCTTCGAACTTGGTCGTTCCCCAGCCGGCGCGCCAGTCGAATAGCAGCCAATCCTCAATATTGATCGCCTGCGCTTTCTTATTGTGCGGGAAGATGCCGGGATGCGCGATCGAATAGCCCGGACCTACGAAGCGATGATTGGCGTGCTTGCGCCCGGGATTGATCTCTTTGCCACCGACAATCGCCGACGGCGCCGTGTCATAGCCTTCGGGTTTACCCGGGACCTTACCCATATGGCAGTCCTGGCAGCTGATTCCCGCCTTGCGCGCGGGGCTGTCGCGATACTGATCCCAGACAATCTCGAGCTTAATTCCGAGGTTCACCGCAACCTGGTGGCAGCTCACGCAAAACTCCGACTTCGTCATCTGATTGTTCGTGATCATGCCTTTGTGAATTTGGTTGCCGCGCTCCTTTTCGCTCGTCGCGACTGTGTACGTTTCCTTCTTGCTGATGACGTCGTTGATGACGCTCTGCTGGCCGGTACCGAAGACCGGCTCAAAAATCTTGCCGGGTTCGACACGACGCTCACCGTTGACCTTGCCGTATTGCTCTTTGACACGGTGGCAGGTGATACACGTCACGCCTTCACGCGAAATCTGACTGCGCTGCCAGAGCGGCGTCTCGCGGTTCTCGCCGAGCTGGGTTCCGACCTGCTGGTGACAGCGCACGCAGAAGGTGCCAACCGTGCCTTTGGTCAGCTCCTGGAACTTCTGCTCGAACTTATGGAACATCGGCGAGATCGACGCGTAGGCGTGCTGCGACGACGACCATTCTTCATAAATCTGCTTGTGGCATTCGCCGCACTGCGCCGCTGTGGGATACAGCGTCTCGTCGCCGCCATGGCCTTCGTGACCGGCCGGCTTTTCGGCCGATACTTCGGATTTATCCGACGTATCACTCGCCGGCTTTTCCGACTTCTGAGATTTGGCGTCGATGGCCTCGATTTCCGCAACCCAGCCAGACTCCGCTGCCGCGTTCCGGCTTTCGGACAACGCCTGCATCACGACGGCACTTACGAACGCGCAAGAAAGCAGCGCAAGATCCGTTGCTCGCTTCATCGCCTTACCCCCTTCCCCCAGAGATTTAGGGCGGCATTTCCCCTTCACAACGCGACCGCCTAATATGACCCCCCGATCAGTCTGCGGAAAAGCGAAGCTGACTGTCAGCTAATAATGAAAATTGTCCGACATATGGCCGAACGATATTGAATTAGAAGAGATAACTGACGCTCCGGCTTTTGAATCCGAAGAAATAATCAAATCCAATTTAATGCATTTGGTGACTTCCACCGGCGCGCTCGAACCGGCAACGATACGAGGCAAAAAGCCTTGATACATAGACCTCTTTTAACCCGCCGACCGCGCGCAAGCATGCCATCCCCAGCAAGAACGGCTGCGATCCGAAGCGTCGAAAAAGTGCACGCCCTGCTCAATTTGCAATCATGATTTCGTCGGCTCAGACAGCCATCAAACCGACAATGTCTGACCAGAAAAAAGAATTGCGGGATTGAGATTCTTGGAAATTGAGCCGGCAAACGGCATCAAATCTCAACGGGGGTAAAAAGTGTCGGAAGTTGGAAGGCGACGGCGGATCTGCCGCCGGCCGATGAGGTTGAACGCTTCTGATCCTGAAAGCGTGGGCGCTCAGATTTTAGATAAATCGGCGGCGGGGCGCGGTACGCGTCCGTAAATGAGAAATCCGACGTCTTCCAGGATCAGACAATGGCAAACAGCCACCAGATCATTTTGAACGGCAAAACCTTTACTGCACGTCGCGGTGAGCTGCTTCTTGATGCGGCCCTTAATAACGGTATCGATCTCCCCTACGACTGCCGGTCGGGCCATTGCGGCACCTGCTGCGTCCGCCTGGTATCGGGCAGAGTCCTGGGCGGTGAGGGTGCCGAACCGGACGTCGTTCACGCCTGCCAGTGTAAGGTCATTGACGATGTGGTGATTGAGCGTGACCAACCCTCGGCCATCAAGACAATTGATGGAGTTCTAACCTCGCTGCGTCCGCTATCGCCTGAGGTGATGGAGGTTGGGATCACACCGGATCGCATGATGCCGTATCTTGCCGGGCAATACGTCCAAATCCGCTTCGATGGCTATCCGAGTCGCCCCTACAGCATTACGCATCCGTTGATCGGAAAGCCGAACGGTCGGACCGTCTGGTTCCATGTCAGGCGCATGGAGGACGGGCGCGTTACCTCATCGTTGGGCAAACGCATCAAGCCCGGACATGGCGTGACGCTAACCGGGCCGTATGGCTCCGCGCATTTCAGGCCAAATCTACCTGGCAGGTTTATTCTGGTTGCGACCAACACGGGGTTCGCACCCATCTGGTCGATCGCCGTCGCCGCCCTGCGTGAAAGTCCAAACCGCAGAATGATGATCATCGCTGGTGGCCGCAAGATCGAGTCACTCTACATGGGACCGGCACTCGTTCAGTTGGCTCGCTTCCCCAACGTCCTGGTCGTAGCGGCCTGCAGTACGCCGCAGACCCTGACCAACGCGGTGATGCAGGGCCGCCCGACCGACTTTCTGCCGCGCCTGCTCTCGAGTGACGTACTCTACGCCTGCGGCGCGCCCGGGATGGTGGATCAAATACGGGCCATCGCGTCTGAAAGCGGCGCGACCTGCTACGCTGATCCCTTTCTTCCGGCCACCGACGATACGCTCGCGCCTGGCGTGCTCAACCGCGCAATGGGCTGGCTCGCGCGTCCCGCACGTCGTCGCAAACGCCAACCAAAGCCAGTTCATGATCGAAAACTCAAAACGGCCCAAGCTTACAGGGTGGCAGACTCAGAGGCGAAGAATCATTTTGACCCGCAGGGCGCGTAACGTTCGATCGAGCATGGCTTGGCGAGTGACCCGTCTACAATCCTTCGCTCTACACGCGTGCGCCTTGCTCACGGTCTTCGGATACGTCGCACACGGCGTTGCTGCGTCTGAACCTGAAAAGACAATGGGCGCAAACGCCTGCGCTGAATGCCATAAGCAAGAAGCTGAAGCCTGGAAGGCCACGCATCACTTCAAAACCTTCCGGGACATGCCGCGCAACGAAGAGGCGAAGGAAATTGCGGATCGCTTAGGTGTGCGCCGGATAAAGCAGGAAACGCTCTGCTTGGGCTGCCATTTCACAGTTCAGAAAAAAAGCGAACGGGCCGAGCCGATCTCCGGCATCTCGTGCGAATCCTGCCATAGCGCGGGGCAGGACTGGATAAAGGTCCACAGCGGCTACAGCGGCAAGACAGCCCAGACCGAGACAAAAGAAGAGGCCAGGGCACGGCTCAAACTTGCCGATTCCAAAGGAATGATCCGGCCACCTTCGCTCTATCGCTTGGCGAAGAATTGCTTCGGCTGTCACGTCGTGCCGCAGGAAGACCTCGTCAACAAAGGCGGCCATCGCGCCGGGAGCCCATTCGAGCTGGTGTCTTGGTCACAAGGCGAGGTCCTGCACAATACCTGGCATTCCAAAGGCAAGGAAAACGTGCCGGCGAGCGCAGCCCGCCGACGCATGCTCTACCTTGTCGGTCTTGGCGTAGAACTCGAAACCTCGCTGCGGGCGGTTGGGAAGGCGACAGTTCGCAAAGCATATGCTTTTCTGATGGCGCAACGCGTCGACCGCGCCCGCAAACAGCTCGCGGCGGCAGCGAAGGCCGCAGCCAACGTCCCGGAAATCGCCAAGATGGTCGAGATTAGCTACTCCGCCGGATTGAGGTTGAACAATGAGACCCGGCTGACAAAAGCCGCCGACGGCGTCTCTGAACAGATCGCGAGCATCACGGAAAAATACGACGGCAGCACGATGGATGGCCTCGACAGCCTCATTCCAGGACCAGACAAAGTCAAAGGAACGGTACGAAAAGCCGCGACGGTAAACTGAGTTCTGCCGCGCGATGTGACAACGACGACGTGTAATCGGAGGAACTGCCGTGAGATCGGCGGCACGGCGCACGGCTAGCGGAGCAACTGGCGCACGCTTCTCCGCGCCCACACAAATCTTCAAGGGTTGGACCCTCCAAGGCCTGCTCATTGCAGTTATCTCTGGCGGGATTTTCTGGCTCGTCTGGATGTACACCAGTGCGTTGCGCGACCCACGCTATCTCGACGGCTGGATTCTGGCTGCCGGCATGGCGCTGCAGCTCTATTTCCATTTCGCCATCAAGATGGCGAAGCTAAGCCCTAAATCCGTGATGCGGTGGCGAAAGCTTCACATCTTCCTCGGCTACCTGCTGATCGCCGTGTTCGTTTCCCATTCCGACTTCTCGCTCCCCGACACTGTTTTCGAATGGGCGCTTTGGGGAGGTTTCGTGTTGGTGGCACTCAGCGGAATCTTCGGCACTTATCTCGCGTGGGCGCTGCAGGCAAAACACGGTATCAATGACGGCGTCGGTTTTGACCGCATTCCCGCCCGCCGAGCCGAACTGGCGCGCGAAATTCATGCCGTGGTTACCCAGACAAATCGCGCTCCCGCGACAATCGCATTGCCGCCACCACCATACGATGCCTGGATCGCGGATCTCTATGTGACCCACCTGCGTGATTTTTTCGATGGACCGCGCAATTTCACTTCTCATCTCATAGGGTCCCAGCATTCGCTCAGACGTATGGTTGACGAGATCGACAGCCTGTCACGCTTTGTCGATAGTCAGGGCCAGGAGAAATTGACCACGGTCAAGGATCTCGTCATTGAGAAGGATCGCCTCGACTTCGCGCGTGTTTATCTCGGTCTCACCAAAGGCTGGCTGTTCGTGCACGTGCCGGTTACGTATGCCCTGATCGTGATGACGGTGTTGCATGTTATCGTCGTCTATTCCTTCTCGTCGGGAACCTGGTAATGCGGCTACCCGAGTGGCTCGGTTCTTTTGCTCCGCCGAATTCCGATGGGCGATCGTCTCCCGCCGCTTGGCGCGATGCGGTCGCGCGGAAGTTAGCCCTTGCGACGGTCGTTGGCCTTTGCGTCGCGCTTTTGTTTTCCAAGGGCGCACAGTTTCTCATGCCGGGGCCGCTCATCAGCGCGCACAGCGCGATCGAGAAATGCAGCACGTGCCATAGCAAGAGCGGCGATAACAAAATCAGCTGGATCCATGGCCTCGTTGCCGGCGATCCCCTGGCCGACAGCAAATCATGTCTAACCTGTCACAAGATGCCGGATACGAGCCTGAACGCCCACGGCGTTGCAACTGACGTTCTAAAGCAAAGCACGGAACGCTTGATGAAAGTCGCGGCTCAGTTGCCAGAGCCGACATCGGCGCGCATGCAGAACGCCGCATTTCCAACCCATGATACATCGGAGGGTGGTCTATACTGCGCGACCTGCCATCAGGAACATCAGGGCGCCAGCTTCAAGCTCAGCAAAATAACAAATGAACAATGCCGCTCTTGTCACGTCGCAAAGTTCGACAGCTTCGACGGCAACCATCCCAAGTTCGACAACTATCCATTCAAGCGACGCACGCGCATTATTTACGATCACGCCGGTCATTTCGGTAAACACTACCCGGAAGTAGCGAAGAAGGAGCTGGCAAACCGCATCCCCGCAACCTGCTCGACCTGCCATGACAGTAGTGGCGACAAGCGGATCATGGCGGTCGCAACATTCGAAAAGACCTGTACCGCTTGCCATCTCGATCAGATCACCGGCAAGGAGCGGGTGAGCGGTCCCAAGGGCATCGCCTTCCTGACACTACCCGGCCTCGACCTGCAGACCTTGGCGAAAAAAAATGCCGCCATCGGCGAATGGCCAGATGGATCTGAAGCCGAGCTAACACCGTTCATGAGGGTCATGATCAGTCGCAACGAACAGGGTCGCGCTCTGATCAAATCCCTGGGTGGCCTTCACCTGCAGGACTTGAGTGAGGCAACCGATGACCAAATCAAAGATGTGACGAAGCTCGTTTGGGAGATCAAGCGGCTGTTTCACGCGCTTATTTCCCAGAAGGCGTCGGATGTGCTGGCCGATCTTCAGATTGGCAGCGGCGGAAAACTGAGCCCTAGCATCATTGCCGATTTAACCGCGCGTATTCCGCGAGACCTCGTCACAGGTGCCCAACAGCAATGGTTGCCCAATCTAGCAAAGGAAATAGCCAACCTGCCGGATGCGGGCGCGCCCAAGCGAAGTGGCGCCATAGAGATCTTTGCTGAGGTCATGTTGGCCGCGTCGCATTCGTATACCTCACCATCCGTGTCGGTCGTCCAGCCTGCCGAGAGCAACGCGGCCGCAGGCAATCGCAAGCCTACAGACAAAGGCAGCCGGCTCGCACAAGCGCAAGGCGGCGGAAATGGCCTGCCCTACCAGGACGGCGGCGCCAATTTGGCCGACGACTCCGGCCCGATCGTCGGACGCCGCTCGCTACCCAGTGGCACACCGCGATCCATCAAGGCGCGTGACGAGGATGATGGGCGGGGCAGCGAACCGAAAGCCAAATCCGGAAAAAGCGATGGTGCGCCCTCCGCGCCGAACGACGCCGGCGAGAGCGCGATGAAGGCCGACGACGCACCCGGCAAAGTACCATCATCCGAAAGCAAGTCCGCCAGCCCCGAGCCCGCCGCCACCAAGACCGACGGCGGCAAGGAGCCTGCGGACCAGTCCGACGATCTGCTCTCGCTTTCGGAGGAAGAACAGCGCGAGGTTTCCAGACGCGCCAAGGGCAGCAAGCTGCCTCCCGCCACGGCAAAATCTGAAGCGCCGGCGTCGAACCCTGAAATCGCCGCAGCAGCGAAATCGAGCGGAAAAGCAAACGCAGAAGCGACACCCGACGCGCCGGCGCAAACCAACGCTAAACCGACCACGTCCGAGGCCCACGCCGTACCCGCCAGCGAAATCGAATCCGAGATCGATCCAGAAAGCTGGGCCGAATTCGGTGGCTGGTATCGCCAGGACTACGCGATCTACTATCGGCCCACCGGTCACAAAGATAAATTTGTCTACTCCTGGCTGGTTTTGACCGGCCCCGAAGCGCCCAGAGGCGGCACGAGCGCAGCAACGGCTGTCTTCGATTATCTCACAAACAAGGATGCCCAGGGCTCATGCACGAAGTGCCACAGCGTTGATGACGTCGCGGGCAATGCGCGGCGCGTCAACTTTACTCCGCTGTCAAAAGAGCAAAAGCGAGGGCGCTTCACGACCTTCGTCCACGAGCCGCACTTCGGCGTCCTGGAAAATCGTGGCTGTCTCACATGCCACAAGCTCGAAAAAGAGCGGCCGTACTTAAAAAGTTATGAACAGGGCAATCCGCAGAGCTTCGCGTCAAACTTCGGCGATGTGCGAAAGGATCTCTGCCAGACCTGCCACACGAGCGGCGTGGCACGCCAGGATTGCCTGACCTGCCACAAGTATCACGTGAACGGCGTGGTGACGCCAATCATGCAAACGAAAATACCGAGCGAATAATCGCGCCTTGAACCACGAGGCCTCTCGGCCAGCACGACTACCAGCGATATCTCGAATAGCTGCTGTAGCGGTATGGATATCCAAAGTAGATGTAACCGGGGCCGATATGTCTCGGATAATAGCCGCGGCTGTAATAATACGGATAATCATAAGCGAGGTAGCTAGGAGCTATCGGAAGAACGTAATGCGGGCCTCGACTGTAACGCCTGACCCGATGTCGGTGGTGTCGCGCGCTCTTACTCGACTTCAGAGCCGCTGACTTCGCCGAAGCGGTGCTCGAACCCAGTAGCACGTTGCCACCTGTGTTTGGTGCCAGCGCGCAGAACACGAACAACAGTGGCAACAACATTCGACTGCGCATGAGGTCACCTCGCTACGTGACGTTATGACAAGGCCATGAAAAAGCAGCCGGCCAAATACAGAATACCAGAAAACAAGCGTGATAGCAGTTCGCAAATTCTGCACGCCTAACGTCAAAGACGTGCGTGATGCGACTGGGCATCAAAATGTCGAATGTCATTGAATTGAGCACTATTCCGCAGATTTGATTTGAGCGTGGCCGTAATTTAGGACCGTTTTCATCGCCATATGCGATCGGCTAGGATCACATCATGACAGAACAGTATGCTTCGGTCGCAATCGGTACCGCCGCAGCGCTTATCGCGGCCTTGCTGGTTTTGTTGCGCGCCGAGTTTCAAAATCGAAGACCGTTCGTCGCTCTTACGCGCCGATGGATCGCGGCAAGCACCAGAACATCCGGCCTTGTTGTCGGAATGCTCGCTGTGATCGCGGTCTGCTGCTTTGCAATGCTTCCCGCCGAGGACGAGCTGACTTCGCGCAGCGCATTTATCTCAGCGCCCGAAAAGGTTCTTCACGCGCACGATACCGCACCTGCCGACGATGCAGTTCAAGCCCTCCAGGCCTATGCGGAAGGAGTGCCGGCCAACCCGCAACCCGTCACCACGACGCCACCGGCTTCGAAGGCCAGCGCATTGCCCGATGTCGAAACGATGATTTCAAAGCTCGTCACACGCCTTGAGGAACAACCCGGTGACGCGCGGGGGTGGAAAATGCTCGGATGGTCGTATCTAAACACGGACCGCCCGACCGAGGCTGCGAAAGCCTACGAAGCCGCTCTGAAGCTCGAGCCGAACGACGCTGAGACGATGAAGGGCCTGGAGCAGGCCAAGTCCGCTCAAAACGCGTCGGCCAAAGTCCAGCCGACCAGCCGGACAGCCTCGCAGCCTGCCGCAAAGAGCGACTAGTCCGCCTGACGTTGCACAACTGCCGCCCGGACGTAAGGAGTGGACAACCGCTAGAAAAAATGGCCTTGGCGGAGGGAGCGTCCACCAACAGACCAAAGCAACCATTGCCCGCATTGACTGGGCTTGATGAGGCCGAGCCCATTTAAGAGTGATCTGCCCCATTGCGGTAAGTTCGGATGCCCGCTCATTGCGCCCCGACAATGGGACGCCGAGTTCTCTTTCGAGCTATCACATAATGTGGGCTGAGTGACATTGCAGGAAGCTGCGGTGCGCATAGAGTTATATCCATCGCCAAGCCCGCGTGTAACCGACGTTTATCGCGCCGTCACCAGTACAGCCGCCACGGTCTGGAGCGCGTCAGCTTGAAATAGACGTGACCGATCAACACGACCACCAAAGAGCCGGCCAAAACGGGAGCAAACACAAGCGTCCAACTTGGCTCTTGGGTAACAGAAATCACTGCCGTGAAACCTGCCGGCCGATGCAGTGTTCGAGTCAGCTGCATCTCGACCACAGCCATGCCGATCGGAGGCGGCAAGTGGCCCATAGGTGCCCAAGCAGAGAACGCCAGCAGGCGGCTTTTGGCGCAACATATGCCCACCTACGATGTTGCGTGGATGAGCATTGTCTGAGTTCTGTGCGCAAACAAAATCGCATTGCGCCGCAGCGAACAAGGTTGCGTCGCAGCAATGGGTTTCGTGGCCGGCGGACGGCTAATGGTTACAATTTTTATTCTAAGCCTTCGACCGCTTGTTGCTTGGTTGCGCCACAGACAGATTCAAGTCTTATAGTGAGTGAGTGCGAAAACCGCAGCGGAAGGAAAGCCTGTGGGGCGCTTGGAAAACGACAGCCTGCTTGCAAACCCTGATTACGATCAAGCTGTTAACCGGGCTTGGGACAAGCTTGGTGGCGCTGGAGGAATTGCGCCCGACGTTCGGAAAGCCGTCGCGGCATCGTGGCGGCGTTGTGTTGACTCGCGCGTCGATCCTCATCTTAGACAGGCGCCACCTCCATTAAGTGGCGGAAAGCTCGATAGGCTTCGCGCGCTGAACAACGAACTCATCGCGGCCAGCGAACAGATTATGAAAGTTTCGCGCGAGCTTCTGGCCGGATCCGGCGCAGCGATGATGCTGACGGATCGAAACGGCGTAATCCTCAACATC
This sequence comes from uncultured Hyphomicrobium sp., assembly GCA_902825785.1. Lineage (GTDB taxonomy): Bacteria > Pseudomonadota > Alphaproteobacteria > Rhizobiales > Hyphomicrobiaceae > Hyphomicrobium_B. The sequence continues at coordinate 9,981 of CADECN010000081.1, forward strand.
GATGGGGACAACCGTGCTCTCCGGGTGCTTGAATCCTTGAACATGTTGCCGGGCGCGAGTTGGAACGAACGCTGCTGTGGGACGAATGCGATCGGTACGACGCTCTCACTTGGTCTTCCTGTTCAAATCCACGGGGCAGAGCATTTTTGTGAATCGATTAAGCGGTTCACCTGTTCTGCATCGGTCATCGTTGATCCAGTGACTGATGAGGTCCTGGGAGCCGTAAACGTGTCGGGATTTGCAGGAACCTATACCCCGCAGACGCTAAGTCTCGTCGTGAATGCTGCTCATCGAATAAAAGCGGCGCTTGAACATAATCTCCTAACGTTGCGATACAAGTTTCTCGATCGATTTGATGCAAAACTATCGACGACGGATAGGTCTGGGCTAATTTTGCTTGATGGTCGCGGTGTTCCTCTAAAGGTGGGTCAACAGGCCAAGGAAGTGTTGGCCTCATTCGGAATTTCCCACGGTCAGCTCAACCCGCAGATATTTTCAAGCGTAGCCAAATTCTCCCAATCACCTTCCGATTTGACCAAGGCGACGCTTCCACCTTGGCTTAATGCCGATTGGATCGATCCAATTTACGATGGTGACCAGCATTTGGGCTGCGTCATTCGCGTTCCAGTAGCGGGTAGTCGTATGCCCGCCGATGGGGCTACGGATTGCGATTGTTTGAAGGCATTCTCGAACGCCAAAGGTGAAAGTGCCGCTTTCAAGCAGGCTATGGAAAAAGCTAGTCGGATCGCGAAATCGCATGTTCCGATTGTGCTGCTCGGGGAAACCGGCGTCGGCAAGGAAGTATTCGCCAATGGGATTCATCTTGCGTCTACCGCTGCAAATGCTCCCTTCATCGCTCTCAACTGCGGAGCATTGAGCCGCGACCTATTCGCGAGCGAGCTTTTCGGTTACGTCGATGGTGCTTTCACCGGAGCACGCCGCAGCGGGATGATCGGAAAGATCGAAGCCGCGGACGGCGGCACTCTATTTCTAGACGAAATTGGAGAGATGCCGCTGGATTTGCAGCCGACGTTCTTGCGAGTGCTGGAAAAACGCGAGGTTGTCCGCCTTGGCGAAACGTCACCGCGAAAAGTAGCTTTTCGGTTGCTGTGCGCGACGAACCGCGATCTCAAGACGGAGGTGGCGGAGGGACGCTTTCGTAGCGATCTCTACTATCGGATATCAGTGGTGACGATCAAGATTCCGTCTCTCCGGGATAGACTTGGCGATCCGAGTATCCTGGCTGAGTTTTACCTCAAAGGCCTTTGCAAGACTCATGGTCTACCTGAAAAGCAGTTCTCGCAAGACGCTCTCCGCACCCTGAATTCTTATTCCTGGCCAGGAAATATTCGCGAACTTAGGAATGTGGTCGAAAGCCTTGTGCTTTCGACACCTAGCACGACCATTCTGCAGTCTGACCTTGACGCTGAGCTTTCATGCGCCTCAGCGCAGGCCTTCACAGCCGAATGCGGTCACATTGACGGGGATTTGGCTCGAGGAGAATTCGAACAAATCAAGCGTGCTTTGCAACGCACTTCCGGAAACGCCACCCAAGCGGCCAAGGAACTAGGAATTGCTAAGAGCACTCTTTATTTGAAGGTCAAGAAACTTGGTCTCGCCGAGTTTCTTGATTCTCAAAGGACGATTTTCAGGTAACGCGAGCAGAATCTTTTTTGCTTTTCACTACAGGCCCGGACCGCATAGCGGCGCGACCTCATAATTCCACCAAATCGGAAGGCCTTTTGGCGCGCGAAGGCGCTTGTCAAGCGCGTGGGTGATCATAGGGAATGCGCTAAGCAACCACAGCTCAACGAGCATCAGCCTTCCAACGCCGCTGCCGACATTTATTTGACATTTGAGAGCCAGCTCTTTGTGCCGCCACCGGTGCGTTCCTGGAGGCAATTGACAAACAGTGATCGTGAAGTCGCATTCATTTGCCAGTCGCTGAAGCTCGCTCCGCCAATGCCGTGCGAGTCGTCCAATCCCTTCGCGGGTATCCACGATGACTAGGAGGTCGCTCGTGGCCGCGCATCGTTTGCATCCCGACGCTCGCCACCAGGTACGTAAGAGCTCAATAGACAGACGAACAAAATCGCTATCAAAGCGGGCACTGCTGTTGTTGCTGGCCCGCGTCCCGGCCGGGGGCTTGGCACTATCACATTTGGTGTGATCGCCTTCACGGATACGTAATGAAACCACGGGGCGACCCGCGGCTTGATAAGACTCCACCATCCGTGATGCGAATTGAAACTGCGCCTCTCTATCAAGGGAGCGCTTCGAACTACGGCCAACAGACCGCAACTCGAATTTCATGTCGGCCAATAAGCCGTGAACAGATCGTTGGCTGACGCTGTGCCCCATGTGGCGAAGTTCTGCCGCCAGCTGTGTCGCGCTTTTGCAGGTCCAAACAAGAGCCGGCTCGCGCTGACTAAGTACCGGGAATCCCATCAGGCGCTTCAAGTCTTCGGACAGGCTGACGTCAAGCGCCGTGAGGCTCTTTCGCCCAACCCCAGGCGACGGATGCCTCCTGTTTGT
>CADECN010000082.1 GCA_902825785.1 uncultured Hyphomicrobium sp.
AGCCTGCGCCGTGTTCTCGTCCGGCATGTCGGCCATCGCGACGACGGTCCTGACCTTCGCGCGCCCTGGCGATGTCATCATCCACTCGCAGCCGCTCTATGGCGGCACCGAGACGCTGCTGTCGCGCACGCTGGAACCGCTCGGCATCCGCGCCGTCGGCTTTGCAAACGGCCTTGATGACAAGAGCGTCCGAGCGGCGGTCGCCAAAGCCGACGCCCGCATTCCGTTGTTTCTGATCGAGACCCCGTCAAACCCGCTCAACACGCTGGTCGATATTCGGCTCGTGCGGCGTATCGCGGACGAGGTGTCAGAAAAGCAGGGTCACAAGGCCATCGTGCTTTGCGACAACACGCTGCTCGGCCCGCTCTTCCAAAAGCCCCTCGCGCTTGGAGCCGACCTGTCGGTCTATTCCTTGACGAAATACGTCGGCGGCCATTCCGATCTCATCGCCGGCGCCGTGCTCGGCGCATCCGCCTTGACGCGGCCCGTGAAGCTGCTGCGCGGCGCCATTGGAACGGGGCTTGATCCGCACTCGTGCTGGATGCTCGGCCGCTCGCTTGAAACGCTTGAATTGCGCATGGAGCGCGCCAATCACAACGCGGCCGCCGTCGCCAACTTCCTGCGTGATCATCCAGCCGTCGCCAAGGTCCACTACTTAGGGTTCGTCGAACCGCGCACGCCGGGCCGCCGCGTTTTCAAGGCCCAATGCAAGGCCGCCGGCTCGACCTTCTCGTTCGACATCAAGGGCGGTGAGCGCAAGGCCTTTCAGTTCCTGAACAAGCTGGAAATCTTCAAGCTCGCGGTCAGCCTGGGCGGTACGGAATCGCTCGCCTGCCATCCCGCGTCGACGACGCATTCGGGCGTGCCTGAGCAGGTCCGCGCCGCCATCGGCGTCAGCGACGCAACCATCCGCCTGTCGATCGGCATCGAGCACCCCGACGACCTGATCGCCGATCTCGGACAGGCGCTCGGTTAGCGCAATCGCGCAATCAGAGGAAGGCCCATTCGGAAAACGCCGCCGCCTGTCCGACGCGCGCACCCGTTTCGGCCGCGACGTTCCATATCGAAGTATTGAGGATGCGAAAGCGCTTGCCGGTCGCCGATATGCGTATGCCGGAATAGGTGTCGACGATGCCATCCCGCTCCACGCGCTCCATGAGGCGGGCGCGCGCGTCTTGCAGCGTCGCTTCGGCCGAACACCGCGACGGCAGACGGGCGAACGCATCGAACTCCATTTCGAACAGCGCCAGCGCGGTGCGATTTCCGAAAAAGAAGATGGGGTCGGGCTCGGTGCCGTGCGCGACGATCGCGAGCGGCGCCGCCCACAACGCCTCGACCGCATCGCCGCCTGCGGCAACGAGTGTCCGCCCCGTCAATCGCCGGTAGCTTTCGCCGATGCTCACGATGCGGCGGCGATCATCATCGCTCAAATTCGGCAGCTTCATCTTTCGACGCGAGCGCCGTCTCCCGAAGCGGCGAGCGCTTGCGCAGCCTTAATGCGGCGCATGGTGCGTCCTGCGATGAACAGGAAAAGCCAATTGGGGGCGATGCGCATGAACTTCATCAGCGCCGCCATCTGCCACGGGAACGCGATTTCGTATTTGTTGCGCTCAAGCCCGCCGATGATCGTGTCCGCCGCCTGAACGACGCCAACGCGGAACGGCATCGGCACCGGCTTGCCTTCGGTCATCGGCGTGTCGATAAAGCCGGGGCAGATCAGCGTCAGTTTCACCCCGTTGTCCTTGAGTTGCGGATAGAGCGCCTCGCTGAGTGAAATGAGCGCCGCCTTTGTCGGCGAGTAGGCCGCCCCACCCCCGCGGTAGCCGGCCACAGAGGATACGACCGCGATATGCCCGTCCTTCCTCGCCAGCATCGACTTCATGACCGGCTCCAGCGCGTTAACGACGCCGAAGTAGTTCACCTCGAAGCTCTTGCGCGCGGTACCAAGCGAGAAGTCCGTTGCCGACATCAGATCCCACACGCCGGCATTCAGGATGACGAGCGAGATCGGTCCAAGATCATGCTCGATCCGGGCTGCGACAGCGCTCGCCGCCTGAGCGTTCGTGACGTCGAGCGGATAGGCCCGGATGTTCGGGTTCAGGCTCGCAAGTTCGGCCAATTTGTCGGCGGACCGTGCGCTGACGGCGACTAAGCTGCCTTTATCTGCGAGTTTAAGTGCGAGTTCGCGCCCTATTCCACTGCTTGCACCTGTAATCCAAACGACGTTCCACCGCGGAGCCATGCTGCGATCCCTGTTTCGAGTGTAGTGCACGATCGCACGCAGAATAGTTCCCGCAGACCAAATCTGCCAATGTCCAGCAACTGGCTCTTTCGCGGTTCGTGCCCAACTTTCGTGTAAACCAACCCGGAGCGCCGGGCAGGCTGAACGTCGCTCGCGTTAAGCACGTTGGCCTACGAAGCCGCTTGTGCCCCCGAAGCGGTCACATTGACAGCTTCCAATGCGCTATAAATAGTTTGCCGTCATATTGATATGTCGGCCATTTTTCACGATCACGAGATGTTCACGGTGCCTCTCCCCTCTGCAAAAGCGCTCCACGCGGTTTTTGGAGATTTTTCTTAGAGGTTTGTTTTGTCGCCCTACGCCGGGATCAAATACCGTCCCGAGATCGACGGCCTCAGAGCTTTCGCCGTGGCGCCGGTCATTTTGTTTCACGCCGGGTTTAGTCGATTCCAGGGCGGCTTTGTCGGCGTCGACGTTTTCTTCGTGATCAGCGGATATCTGATCTCGACGATCATCCTCGAAGAACTCAAGAGCGGCACCTTCTCGATCACCCGTTTCTACGAGCGGCGCGCCCGCCGCATCCTGCCGGCCCTCTTTGTCGTCGTCGTCGCCTGTCTTCCCTTCGCCTGGATGTGGATGTTACCGCGCGAAATGAAGGACTTCGGCCAGAGCGTCGCGGCGGTCGCGCTGTTCTCGTCGAATCTGCTGTTCTGGCTCGAAAGTGGTTATTTCGAACGTGCGGCCGAGCTTAAACCCCTGCTTCACACCTGGTCGCTCGCGGTTGAGGAGCAGTTTTATGTCGGTTTTCCGTTGCTGTTGTGGTGGCTATGGCGCCCCGGCGGCACGCGTGCCCTCGTTGCGATCGCGGCGCTCGCGGCTCTAAGCCTCGCCGTCGCGCAGTGGGGAATGCAGGCCGCGCCCTCGGCCGCGTTCTTTCTGCTGCCGACGCGAGCCTGGGAACTCGGTGTCGGCGCTCTTGCGGCGCTGACGGTTGCGCGCTGGCGCGACATCGAAGGCTGGCGCGCCGAGGCGGCCGCGCTTCTGGGCTTGGGCGCTATCCTTCTCGCCGTGTTCGCGTTCTCGGAAGCGTCGTGGGTACCCGGGATATCCGCGCTGCTGCCCGTGCTCGGCACCGCCGCCATCATCATGTTTGCCCGGCCATCGACGTTCGTTGGGCGGCTTCTCGCGCTGCGTCCGATCGTCGGACTGGGGCTGATCAGCTACAGCGCGTACCTCTGGCATCAACCCCTTTTCGCGTTCGCGCGTCTGCGCCAGTACGACCGCGAGCCGTCGCAACTGGCCTACGCTGCCCTCATCGCGCTTGCGCTTTTTCTGGCCTACCTGACCTGGCTGCTCGTCGAACGGCCATTTCGCGACAAGGCGATCGTCAGCCGCCGCCAAATATTCGCCTCTGCCGCCGTCTCGGGTTGCAGCCTGCTTTGCGTCGGCTCGGCCATTGCGTTGACGGATGGCGCCGCCTTCCGGTTGCCGCAGGAGGTGAATCGATATCTTGCATGGGCCGAACGCGACACCCGCCAACGCGAAAAATGCGATGGTACGTCGGGCGCGTTGAAGGTCTCGAGTCCGGACTGCCTCTTTGGTCCATCGCGCAACGGGCGCATCGACGTTTGGGGCGACAGTCATGCGATGGAGACAGTGACACAACTTTCGAACCGCCTTGCGCCGTTCGGCGTCGGCGTGCGCGAGCTCACCCATCACGCCTGTATGCCGATCAGCGACTATCTCCGCGGCGGTGAGTCGGCCGATTGCATCGCCTTCAGGAATGCGGCCTATGCCGATCTGACTTCGCCCGGCGCGCGCTCGCCGGTTGTGCTGATGGCGCGCTGGACGGTCGTGTTCGATCCAACGCCATTCGACAATGGTGAAGGCGGCCGGGAGCCCCGCTTCCACGACGCAGAGGTCGTGTCGCCCGAACAGAAGGAGCGTCGCGCCGCGCAATTGCGGGCAACCGTCGAAAGCTTGCTGAATAACGGACGTCGCGTCGTGCTCGTCTACCCGATCCCCGAGGTCGGCTGGCACGTTCCCAATTTCCTCGCATATCGGTCGCTTTTTTCGGATAACAGCACCGTCACGCTCTCGACGAGCATGAAGGTTTTCGAAAGCCGCACCGCCCCGGCCGTTGCCGCCCTTGACGGAATTCCCGACCACCCGGGACTTCTGCGCTTCAGGCCATCCGATCTCTTGTGCAATAGGGCTGTGCCGGGCCGCTGCGTAGCGCAGGTGGGAGAAACGCCGCTCTATTTTGACGATGACCACTTGAGCATGTTCGGTGCCGGTCTGGTGGCTGATGCCATTGTCGCCGCCATGAAGGACCGCGGCTGGCTTCCGAGCACCTCGGCGGCACGCCCGACGCCTTAGCGAACCGGCCGGACAAAGTACCGAAGCGCGCATCGCCCAGATAATCTTTGCCAAATGCGCGTGCGTGCGCGGCCGTGCTAGGCTGCCGCGCGGCCGATCACATCCACGGAGTGCGCCATGCAAGAAGCGCGGGTCGAACTTTTACAGCGAATGCCGATCTTCGGAGGGATCAGAGACGAGATCATTCAATTTCTCCTCGCCTCCTGCCCGCTTCTATCGATCCCCGCCGATAATTACTTTTTTCGCGAGCACGACAAGGGCGACACGATGTTCGTCCTTGAGGTCGGAAAGGTCGCCGTACTGAAATCATGGCGTGGGCAGGAACATCTTCTGCAGACCCTGAAGCAGGGCGATTGCTTCGGCGAGATGGCGGTCATGGATTACTGCGAGCGTAGCGCGTCTGTCCGCGCCGTCGCAGACTGCGTCGCCGTGTGTATATCGTCGGCAAACCTTTACAAGATATACGCGCATGATCTCAAGCAGTTCGCGCTGATCCAAATGAACATGGGTCGGGAAGTGTCGCGCCGGCTGCGCGATGCCGACGATCGTCTGTTCGCGGCGAGATTTGCGGCCGTTGACACGAACACCGGCCAGAATTCTCTCACCGACTAAAGACCGCCATTGCGGGGGATGAAGCTGCGGTTGGCGCATTGCGACGAAAAAGGCCGGCGTGTTGAGCCCCGCCGGCCTCGCTCTCAAGCTTGATCAGCTATCGCGCCACTAACGCACCCTCATTCGATCGTGAAGAAGTTGCTGCCGGGCTCAGGCCCGCTGCTCGGGTATTTCGCGTCCTTTGCCGGATCGTATTTTCCGTCGCCATCCTTATCGACGTAAATGTCGGCGAATAGCGTCGATTTGGCTTTGGGCGTCGGATTGAGATCGACTTTAACATCGCGGTGGTCGCCGGATTTGAGCGCGATTTCGCCAATCGGCTTGCCGCTCGGATTTCCGTTGCCATCCGTCGCGAATACCAGAACGTAGCCATTCACCGGCATATATATGTACTTCATGACAATGGAAGCGCCACTCGGCTTCTGGTCCATAATCAGCACATAGGGCGGCGTGAGTGCCCCTGCCTTCACCGCCGTCTCTGCTTTGGCCGTCGCGAGAGAGGTTGCTATCAGCGCACCGCCAACGACGGCCGCGGCAAGGGTTGAAGCCACGAGTTTCTGAGCAAGCATGTGTTTAACTCCGCTATTGGGGTCATCGGCCATTTGGCGCGGCATGAGATCGGCGCGCCCCAATACCGCGGATCATCCCCGGCACGGTGCGCGGTTGCCTCGCCGAAGGAAATATTGCCACAGCAGTTACCAGGAATATTTGGAGGATAATGTCAGGAAAGTTTGGCAATAGAGCCGTGAACAATTGGAAAAATGATCGAGACTGAAATACCCAATTGCGATTTAGAAGCAACACGCGTGATAGATAAAGAGACGCAGTATTGCGCATTGCGCGAAAATTACGCGCGCCTCGCGCTTAACATTGCTCGCGAATTTGTCTGCGTGTCCAGTAAGCGAGCCGGAAAGCGCAATTGATGGGCAATTGCAGCCGTTGATTGCGGGGCGGGAATCGAGTCGTATTCAGGAAAAACAAGCAGTCGCGGGTGAGGACGCCCAGGGGAAATTCGGCACATGCGTGAGCATGGTCGCTTTCTACTGGAGGTTCCATGAAGCCAAGACACCTGGCACTTGCACTTCTCGTCCTCACCGCCGGCCACGCCGCAACCGCCAGCGACACCGTTCGCGTCAGCGGTTATTTCTGCGATACCCGGCATGATCAGGTCGCCTTTCTCGCGCTCCGCGCCGCCGGCGAAAACGACATCATGGCTGCCAATGCCGTAAACAAGGCGGCCGGCAAGCCGTCGTGCGCCGACTATATTTCGGTCGAGGTCATTCCAGGAAGCGAGAAGGTCGTCATGTCGGGCGGCCTCGTCTACAAGATGCAAAGCTTCACGTTCCTGCCCGAGAAAGTCGAGCGCTGGTATGGCAGCGTGTTCGGCTCACTCAGCCAGATCGCGGAGAAGGAACTGTAGAACCACAAGACACTCGAAGTTGCTCCGCTTCCTTCCGGCGCGGTTCCAGGCGCGCCCGTTTCAATTGTCGATCGGCCCTGCTACAACAGTTGCGTCGTGGGCACCGTCTCACCAGCCGACCGGGACACAGCAAAAATACGGCACCGTCCGTCGCCAGCGTCCTCCTGAAACGAGGTAGTGCGATGAATGAAACGGCCGCGCCCGCAATTGGCTTCGGGCGAATTGCAGCCATGCTGCCCGTAAAAGACATGGCAAAGGCTCACGATTTTTACGTCAACGTGCTCGGCTTCAGAAAAACCTTCCAGAACGGCGATCCCGTCGGCTTCATGATCCTGCAGCGCGACGGCGCCGAACTGCACCTGACGCTGCAACCCGGCTACAAAGCGCCATCCTTCAACGTCGCCCACATGATGGTCGATAACGCCGATGCGCTGCACGCCATCTGTCAGGGCCACGGACTGCGCATCATCAAGCGACTGCAAAACAAGGACTACGGATTGCGCGCCTTCGTGTTCGAAGATCCCGACGGCAATCGCATCGACGTCGGCCAGCCGATCTGATCGGGCTCGATCTACCGGTCCGCGAACAGCGCAAACGCCTTTCTCTGTGGGCGTGGCGTCGCCTCTCCTCGCCTGTGCGCTGCTCGGCTATGACGTCCTTGGCATCGCCACGGGTGTCGGGCGCGCCATCACGGCGATGATGGTCACTGATACGGTACCCGCCCGCGGGCGCAAATCCGATCGTCGTCGCGCCGACGCAGCCGGCCGCATCGTTCCTGATCATTCCCGTGCTCGTCGGGGCCGCGTCGATTGTTCTGCTCGGGAGGCTCTACGTTGCGTTTCGCGCACGGACCGAAAGGGCATAGCGGGATAGCGCGCTCCGCGTTACCTCGCGCAGCTCCCGGTGCGCGATGAGGAATTTGAAGTTTGCCGACGGTCGCCGACTTTATCGTCGGGTGAGCTTGGCCTTGCCTCATCCGGCCAATGCCGATCTTTGTTGCTGAGCAGCAGTGCGACCGCCGTCGTCCGGCCATTTACGCCAAGCTTTCCGTAGAGATTCTTGAGATGATATTTCACGGTATTGCGTGAGATGCGCCAGTGCATAGCGATTTCCGCGTTGCTCAGTCCGTCGGACAATAGCGTCAAAAGTTCGAACTCGCGCACCGTGATTTCATCGAGCGGCGAGCGGCCCATGCAGTTCGCGGCCGAATAGGGGAACGACAGCCGTCCTTTCGAGACAGCCGCAATCGCAGCAAGCAGCTCGGCCGGATCCTCGCTCTTTGATACGAACGCCCACGCTCCCAGCAGAACCGCTTGGCGCAGCACAAGCGGGCCTGTTTGTCCCGTATAGATGACGACGCGCGTGTCGAACCGGCGCCGCTTCAGCGTCGCAAGCACATCGCCCCCGCTCATTCCCGCGAACGTCCAGCCGACAACAGCAATGTCATAGGGCCGCTCTTCAAGGGCACGCAAAAGCAGTTCGCCGCTTCCAACCGTGTCACCGACGGTGAAGCGAGGATCGGATGCCACGAGCGCTTTAACGCCGGTGCGCACGATATGGCTGTTGTCCGCCACCACGACCCGCAAGGGACGCGACGCGGCTTTCATCGCAGCGCCGGGTAACGCTTCCGCGCTTGCTGATCCGGTTTGCACCGGTGTACCGACCGAAACAGTCGCATCGCCGAGTGTGGCTGTGTCGATCATCCTAGCGGCACCCGCGTTGTGTTTGACGGTTCGGCTGTCTGCAGCTGGCAGCGTGCAGAAGTGCAGGGCTTGATGAAAAGGCCGCGAGCGCGCTGGTGATATGCGGCGCTCGGTCGGCAAGATCTGATGAGCGCGGCTGCGTGAGAAAAGAGACAGATGCCAGCGACAGCCCGACCGCGATAGGCACACCGTAGCGTAGGGTCCGCTTGCGGAATTTATCGTGCTCGCGTGTGTGAGTTCCTTCCATTCACGCTCCTCCCAACTGGCCGCTGTTGCTCACGGCCTTGTATGGCGGGCACTATCCGCCGGGCGCTACGAACAACAAACACCCACCCGGCCAGTCTCTGAATTCTTAAGGGTAGTTCGCGCGTGCGCCTGCGCGGGTAGTGACAACCCACCCATGCGCGGTTACAGACCGCGCCGTCTGCATCGCGTCCGGTCTGGGCAGGCCAGCGCGCACGTCTGCAAAGTGTTGATGTCAATCACATCCCAGCGATCGTCTGAGAGGGTCGTTGCGCGGGTTCCGCCACGATGCAGTGCCTACAGGAGCCGATCGTAGGGCCGTCTTGGTTCGTGGCCGCCTGCCAGCTATTCGCCAACGCGCGCGATGGCGTGCTCAAGCTCGAGATCACGCCCTGGCGCGCGGTGAATCCCGGCCGTTACATGATATGGCGGAGAGAATTGATCGCCGCGTCAAGCGCCGCGCGATCCGTCGAATACGTTTCGTTCGAGACGTTTGCGACGCCTGTCTCGTCGACCACCTCGAGCATCCAGTCGTCGTCACGCTGCGTGCCGCGATATATTGCGATCCGCACGACGTGACCCGAGATTTCAAGCGTCCGGCTGAGGGGTGAGGTAACGACTTCGTCTTCCGCCCGCATGTGAAACCTCGAATGACCGAGCGGCCGTGAAAGCCATCAGATTGGATCGAAACCCAAGCGCTTCAGCGCGCTCGCGCCGAGGTCTTTGTCGTCGCCACCTTTGCGGATGAGTTGGTCGAGGCGGCGGACGGTGCGCGCAAGATTGCGGCTCATGCTCTTCTCAAAAAAGAGATCGGCAAGTTGTTGGTCCTGGAGACCGAGGATGAGTTTAGCCTCGGCGCGGGCTTCGATAAGCTGATTGTCAGACATGGCTTGGCGGCGAAGCTGCGGTAGTGACCGGGTTTTGGTGCACGCGAGCGCCAGACATATCACGATCGCAGTCGTCTCAAACTGTCATAATTCGCTTCAGCGCGACCCGGCCGACGACCGTTGTCAAAATGACGACTGCAAAAGTTCAGCAGGTCGAGATCGGGCACGTCGTTGAATCTGAAGGTCAATGACGTTGGCGCCTTTCGCCGGCCCATCGCCAGTCGGAATTGCCGGTCGCACTGGCCGCCACGACCGCGGCGATTGTCCGTTAGTCGCGTCATCTGTCTGTAACGTCCGTCAACGAAAAGCCTGCGCGAGTTTGCGGGCAGGCAAAAGCGGACCAGCGGCTCGAAGCATAGCGAACAAAGGGGAGTTTTATGACCAAAACGATCATTCTTGCAGGCCTTCTCGGTCTGTCTTTGACGGCATTTGGCCCGTCGTTCACGTCGCCTGCTTTCGCCGGCGAGTGCATCGTCCATACCAACCGCACCGCCTGCCCTGGCAAGGAGAGCGAGTCCTACAGCAAGTGCGGCGGTTCGAAGGAATGCGACAAGGAAGATAGCGCCGACTCGGAAGCTGCTTGCATCGCAGCTGCTAAGGCCGGCTGCCCGAACTCGCGCCTCGACATCACCAAGTCTAAGCGCGTCACGGCTCGCTTCAACGGCAAGCAGCTGAAGGGCCCCTTCGGCGGCAGCTTCTGCGCGCCCAACCGCCCTGACTTCAACAAGTGCAAGTCGTAACCGGCGACCGGTTCTGCAAAGAATCGAATTCGATGGAGGTCGGGTCCGTTCCCGGCCTCCATTTGCATTTCAGCGTTCCGTCGCGGCGTTCGCCAGGCGACGGTGTTTCATCGAAATCTGCGCGCCCCAGATTGCAATCGGACCTTCGCGACCGACGCGCATGTGCCTCACATCGCTGAATTTGGGTGGGAGGTTGGCGCGTGCCGATGATTCCCGCAGGGTCGTGCCGCGCAAAGCGTGCACCAGAGATCATTGTGGAACGGGCGATGAGCGCGTTGCCGTCGCCGGGAAAATGTCAGGCGCCGATTCCGGCCGCGCTGACGCATAGAAAAAATGCGAACGAAAAACACGCCGCGTTCCAACTATGTCAGTGGTCGGCGGCTCCGACTTAGGTCCCCCGGTGACCGCGAAGTCACTCCCCCGGAGGCCTAAGAACCGGGGCCGCCGTCGTCTTTCACTTCTCAGGCGCAGCCATCGGAGTGAGTTCGGCAGCCGTCTTCGCTGTTTTCTCGATTTCTTCCTTCGGCATCGCGATCAGACCTTTTGCGACGAGATAGCCGTCCTCGCCGATCGCCTTGGTCGAGACGTACTCGGCAAGGAACTCTTTCATGCCCGGGATCACGCCGACATGGGCCTTCTTCACGTAGATGAAGAGCGATCGCGAAGCGGGATACTTGCCGCTCGAGATGTTTTCGTAGGTGGCCTCATAGCCGCCGACAAGAATGCTCTTGATCTTCGCTTTGTTCTCTTCAAGGAACGAGAAGCCGAAGATGCCGATCGCGTTCTTGTTGGACTCGATTTTCTGCACGATCAGGTTGTCATTCTCGCCGGCTTCGACATAGGCGCCGTCCTGGCGGATCGATTTCCAGACCTTCTCGTAGTCCTTGGTTCCGTTCTTCTCGTCCGCGTCCTTCAACTCGCGGTAGCCGCCGAAGCCCTTCGCGCCCTTTTCCATGACCAGTTCCAGGAAGGCATCGCGCGTGCCAGAGGTCGGCGGCGGCCCGAGAACTTCGATCTTGATGTCGGGAAGCGTCGGATCGATGTCGCTCCACTTCTTGGCCGGGTTCGGAATGAACTTCAGGTTCTCTTCATGAACGTCCTTGGCCAGCGCCAGGAATATCTCTTCCTGCGTCAGGCTGAAGTCCGGGGCGCCCTTGTCAACGGCGAGCACGATGCCGTCGAGACCGATTTTGATTTCGACAATGTCCTTGACGCCGTTGTTCTGGCAGTCCTCGAATTCGGCCTTCTTGATCGGACGCGAGGCGTTCGCGACATCGGGGAAAGCTTCGCCCACGCCGCCGCAGAACAGCTTCAGTCCGCCGCCCGTGCCGGTTGATTCAACGACCGGCGGCTTGCCGGCGCCCGATTCTCCGAACTTCTCGGCCACAGCCGTCGTAAAGGGATAAACAGTCGACGAGCCGACGATACGGATTTCGTCGCGCGCAAACGCTGATGCTGAGAGAGCCGAACTGACCGCGAAGGCGACCGCAGCCAAGGCTAGGCCATTCTTGAAATTGGATGTCATGGAGCCTCGATGGATTTGATTGGTTGCAGCCGGAAAACACGTCAATTCCAGCCATCATCTTCAAACCCGGCGGCTTCTAGCGGGCACAAACAAAGCTTGTGTGACGCCCGGAGCGCGGCTCGGGCCAGGCGGCGCGTGCCGCCGGTCCACCCGCTCCGCGATCACGGAGAACACTGAACCTTTCCCGATCCTTGACGCGGTTTCGCATCGCTGCTCTGGCAAGATCCCGGTAGAGCAATCGCGCTATCGTGCTCTGGGGCGAGCATCGGACCCAGTTGTCCGGGCGGAAACGGACCACCCGTGCTCAGCGGCCTCTGGCCGTGTAGAATGGGCCTTGCGGCGCTCCTTGTGAGGAAAAGTCCATCATGGCCGATTGGTTGCTCAATCTCCCCGTACCGTTCATGGCGCTGGTCGTATTCCTTGCGACGTTTCTCGTCGCAGCGTGCGTGTTCTTGGTTGTGACGAGGCTCGCAGCGACCGAGTGGGGGCGGGCATTCAAGGCCGTGTCGCCCGGCATGCTGTCGCCGCTGGGCATTCTTTTTGGATTGCTGATTGGCTTCATCGCCGTCGAGGTCTGGAACAATTTCGACAAGGCCAAGAGCGCCGTCGCCGCAGAGGCCAGCGCGCTTCGAGCTGTCGTCCTGCTCGCCGAAGCGCTTCCGCAAGAACAGCGGGCCCGTT
>CADECN010000083.1 GCA_902825785.1 uncultured Hyphomicrobium sp.
CGACGCTCGTCGTCAACAAGCTGCGCGGCGGCCTCAAGGTCGCGGCGGTCAAGGCACCGGGCTTCGGCGATCGCCGTAAGGCCATGCTGGAAGACATCGCCATCCTCACGGGCGGCACGGTCATCTCGGAAGACCTCGGCATAAAACTCGAGTCCGTAAACCTGCAGATGCTCGGCCGCGCCAAGAAGGTGACGATCGACAAGGAAAACACCACGATCGTTGACGGCGTCGGCAAGAAGATCGAGATCGAAGCGCGCGTGAAGCAGATCAAGGCGCAGATCGAGGAGACGACCTCGGACTACGACCGTGAGAAGCTGCAGGAGCGTTTGGCCAAGCTTGCCGGCGGCGTTGCCGTCATCAAGGTCGGCGGCGCAAGCGAAGTCGAGGTCAAGGAGCGCAAGGACCGCGTCGATGACGCGCTGCACGCTACGCGCGCGGCCGTCGAAGAAGGCATCGTGCCGGGCGGCGGCGTTGCGCTGCTGCGTGCTTCCAAGGCGCTCGAGACGCTGAAGTCCGAAAACGAAGACCAGAAGGTTGGCATCCAGATCGTGCGCAAGGCGCTTCAGTCGCCGGCCCGCCAGATCTTCGCCAATGCTGGTGAGGATGGCTCGGTCATCGTCGGCAAGATCCTCGAGAACAACGGCTATGCGTACGGCTACAATGCGCAGACCCACCAGTTCGGCGATCTCTACCAGCAGGGCGTCATCGACCCGACTAAGGTCGTGCGCGCCGCGCTGCAGGACGCCGCTTCGGTCGCCGGCCTGCTCATTACCACGGAAGCGATGATCGCCGATGTGCCCAAGAAAGACTCGCACACGCACGGCGGTCCTCCGGGCGGTGGCATGGGCGGTATGGGCGGTATGGACTTCTAAGGCGGCCGCGCCCCGCTCGTTACGAGTTCAAAATTGCAAGGAAGCCCCGGCTCGCGTCGGGGCTTCTTTTTTTGCGGCGTGATCTGACGGTTCAGGCCGGAAAAATTTTATAGCTGTGCAAACCGCCGCCACACGGCTCCGCGCGACCAAGAATTGCTGTACGTTTATTCTCGCGCATTACTGGAAAATTTGGGTTGAAGCGTCCGCATGAGCAGTCATGCGCGGATGAAAGGTAGAATTGTCTCTAAAATCCAAGATGAGGGGAAGAAGATGTCCGCAGATATCCTGTCCAAGCTCAATGGGTTGCACGACGAGGTTCGCACGCGCGTTGAAGCGAGCACCGACTACAAGGCCATGAAAGCGTTCGAGCGTGTCATTGGGGAAATCTCTGCGCTCTATGAACCGCCCGTCGAAGCTGCGGAGGCCGCGCCGGAGGCGGCGCAGTCGTTAGAAGCAGCGGAGACATCGGCACCGGAAGCGGCCGAGGCGGAAGTTACGGAAGGCACCAACACGCAGTCGCTGCCATCCGCTGAAGCCGCTGAGACGGACGTGACCGCGAGCGACGCGGTTGCTGACCCGGGGGCGGACGATCCGGTCACGGAGGCGCTAGTGGAGGAAGGGGCTGGCGAAGCCGCGGTCGAGGCTGAGGCTGAGGCTGAGGCTGAGGTTGCGGCGGCCGGCGAGGACGTCGGTTCTGAAAGTGCTGAGGCTGCATCCGCGTCCGAGGACGGTGGGGATGCCGCCGAGGTTGCGCCGGCATCAGAGGAAGCCCCTGCTCCTGCCGAGGTCGAGACGGCCGTGACAGCTGCCGTCGAGGTTCCTGCGGAAGACGCCGGACTGGTAGCAGAGCTTGTCGCGGCGGAGGCGGCGGGAGCCGTCGAGGTTCCGAAAGCGACGGGCTCGTAGTCCGGCGAATTTCTCCCAGATCAGACAGATAGCCAAAAGCCCCGCTTAAACGGGGCTTTTGTGTTTCGCAGAGCAGATCACATCATCGCTAGTTGACAGCATCCGGGTTTGCCACTTGGACATTTCGGTGCCCATGTTCATGGCGGCGGAGGGTGGAAGGAGATTGCGATGATGAATGCCGTCGAAATCCAGGATCACGCCCGCAAGCTTTATGCCGCGCACGGCACAAAGGCACTCGCGGAAGCGTCCGAAAAAGCGCTCGGTTACGAGCAGATGGGCAACAAGGATCAGGCGAAAGACTGGCGACGCATAGCGGCTGCGCTTCAGCAGTTGCGCGGGCCAAACGCGAGCTAGTCCAGTTTCGTTTGCGTCTGCCTGTCAGACCGGGCGCCACGCGCCGGTCGAGCGCTGTGTCTGGCTCGAAAGCCGCCGCGCGATTGGCGCGACGGCGTGATCGTTGTGGCCATCGCCAAAGCAAGTTAGCCGAGGATTACGAAACGGCCTTCTGTCGGCACACCGTCGGGTCGCAATGAGGTGTCCTTCGAAAGATCGAGCTTCTTGTCGCCATCGACATCTTTGTAGGGTGCCGCCCAGACATGATCGCCAGCTTTCACGCCCTTGACCTCGACCTTCACGTCTCGATGGTCTCCCCGCGTGAGAGGAACGTAACCGAGCACGTCCTTTGTCGGCTTGCCTTCGGCGTCGGCCTTCTTCAGCGCGACATAGCCGTCAACGGGAAGGGACACGTACTTGATCGTCACGGTGTCGCCGCTGACTTTTTGATCGAACGCAATTGTTGTGGCGGGGATCATGGACGAGAGCTTCGCTGCGTCGCCGGGTTCGTTCTGCATTGCAAGAACCGGCGTTGCGATAAGGGCTAGAACGGTGATGGTTGAATATTTGAAGCGGTGTGACGACATCAGTTTCTCCTATGCACGATCATTGGCCCCATGTGCAGGAGCTAGGCAGCAAGGTGCGGACCCACAAGACGAAGCGGGCTAAGCTCACGGTGATGTTGACCAATGTGATCGCGCGGCGTTCTAGTCGGCGAGACGCCTAATGCCTGCGACCTAACGTGGATCGCGAATGCTCTAGTTTTGTGCGCGGCCGACGATGGCCCGCGCCGCATAGCCGACGCGGCCTTCGCGGAAGGAACAAGCCAGACTGCGCTTGCCAGCCGCCTCGCGAACGGCATTTTCGAGGTCGGGTCGGGGCGTCACGCTAAAGTGCGCGAGCCAGGCGTGTATGGCGCGCCGTGCAAATGCCGGCATCGTCTCCATGCGGCCGAAATCCACGATATGCAACTCGCCACTTGGCGCGAGCTGGTCGAGGGCGCGGTCAATAACGGTATGCCACGCCGGGATCATCGACAGAGCGTACGAGATGAAGATGCGATCAGGCGCGGAACCGGAAAAGAACGCGCGCGCGTCGAACGTCGTGGCGTCAGCGGTCGCGAGCATGATGTTACTGGCGTTGGAGCTGGACGCGACGGTGCGGCGCGCGGTCTTAAGCATCTCCTCGGAGATGTCGAAGCCGATGAAATGAGCGGCTGGGTAGCGCCGTGCAGCGCATAAAAGATTGCGCGCGGTGCCACATGCGACCTCCAGCACTGTGCCGCCGGGCGGGGGTGCCAAATCGGCGATCATCTCATCACGCCCCAGCAGATAGTAGCGACGGGTCGCGTCGTAGACGTATCGCTGATGCCGATAGATGGCATCCATTTGGGTGGCGGCGGAGCCGGTCGTGGCACTCATGTCAGGGCGTCTTGATGTAGAGGTGGAACCCGCCGTAGATCGCCGAGCGGTCGCGCACGTGAATCGCGGCCGACGTTTCGGCATCATACGTCCAGCTGTCCAGGGTCGGTTGGGCGACGCGGCCCGGCAGGATCGTCGGCTCACCCGCCGTACGGAAAATCACGCGGGCACCGGGCCGGGCCGTGCGTGTAATTTCGCGCCATAGCGCGTTCAGAGTTCGATCATCCATCCAGTCCTGCGCGTCCAGCAGGCTGTAGCGATCGAGACTTTCGGACGGTTCGCCGGCCAGGAAATGGATCATGTTCGCCTGGCGAACACTGACGCGTCCGGTGCGGGTTTTGACTTCCGCGAAGTGGTCGCGTTCCAGGTAGGGTGGCACGGGAGCTGCACCGGACTGGCCATACTGGCGGCCGAAGGCCTGCCACGCGAAGTAGTTGTCTTTCAGATCGAAGCCGGTTGCGAGCCGTTTCGTGCGCTCGCGCAGAACGTCAGCCATAGCGCGGGTGCCGTGATCGCAAAGCGCCTCGTATTGCGCCGGCGGAATGCCCAACCCGAAGAGAGATGCTCGGCTCGATGTGATCCACCGCACGACTGGGTGGTCGAACAGCGGCTCCAAATCGCGCTCGAAGATGGCCTTCTGTTCATCGATCGAATTTGCCTTGAGAAGGCGCGAGGGATCGGAGCCCAGCAGGCGCGCCGCCAGGTGCCCGGCCGCGATGAAACGGCCAAGCAAGCCGTAACGATAGAAATTGCGACCAAAGCGCGTGATACGGCGACGGCCGGTCATGTCGCGGCCCTCCCAGTATGCGCGGGCGTCGGCGTCCAGCTCAGGGGCGATGAGGTCCGCGTAGAGGCGCGCGTTGCGGAAGTCGCTGGCGCCGGCGAAGAAGCGGTGGAAGGTGGCGTGGTTGGGAAGCTGGCGCGCGGCGGCGAGCTTCAGCTTCAACAGCGCAATGTGGGTTTCGTTGAGGTCGACTGCGTAGATGCGGGCGGGGTTTTGCGTCAAGTAGCTCATGACGTTGCAGCCGCCGGAGGCAATTGCCATCATACGGCTGGTCGCGGTGAGCTGAAGTGCCTCCATGTCGGCGCGCGGGTCTTCCCAAATCTGCGGGTAGACCATCGATCGGAAGGCGAACGTGAAGGTTCGCTCCAGCAAGCCGGCCGCGCTGAGGGCGCGGTTCTGGTGGACAGCCTCACCGAGCAGAGCTGCGCTTGAGATGCCGGCGGTCGCGGCTTCTGGGGTCACTAGGCGTCTCCTTGGTTCTTATTTACGCGGGCAAGGGCTGGCATGGCCCCAGACATCATGCTGCGTATCCGAGCTGACGCTGGGGCGCCGGCTTGGTGACCGGTGCGGCATGGGTTTCTTTCCAGCGGATGATTTCAAAGCGGCCGTCGAAGTGCTCGGCGATCGCCGTGCAGCTTTCGACCCAGTCGCCGCAGTTCAGGTAGTGGACGCCATCGATGTTGCGTTCGTTGGCGTGATGGATATGGCCGCAGATGAGGCCGGTCGCGCCGCGGCGGCGAGCTTCGCTCGACAACGCCTCCTCGAACTCGCCGATGAAATTGACGGCGGTCTTGACTTTGAGCTTCAGGAAGCTGGCGAGCGACCAGTGCCCCAGTCCCAGCAGGCGGCGCGCCATATTCACAGGAATGTTGAGGGCGAGCGCCACGTCGTAGCCGCGGTCCCCCAAAAATGCCAGCCAACGGGCGTAGCGCACCACGACGTCGAATTCGTCGCCGTGCAGCACGAGGTAACGCTTGCCGTCAGCGGCTTCGTGGATGTCGTCGCGGCGGATCTCGACTCCGCCGAAGTTCATGCCGCAGTAGTCGCGCAGGCCGTCGTCGTGATTGCCGGGGATCATGACGACGCGGGTGCCTTTGCGCGCCTTGCGCAGCAGCTTCTGCAGGACGTCGTTGTGAGGCTGTGGCCAATGTGGGCCGCGGCGGACCTTCCAGAAGTCGACGATGTCGCCGACCAGGTAAAGGGTGTCGGACTCGACATGTTTCAGGAAGTCCAGGAGCGCGGTTGCCTGGCAACTCCGCATCCCGAGGTGCACGTCGGAAATAAAAACGGTTCGATATTTTGCGTTTGCTCGCAGACCGTTCACGCTTGGCCTCCGCTCCACTCATCCGTCATGGCGGAGGAGGGACCGGATTCATGTTACACGCGTGTGACGAGGGCCTGCGGCGCTTATGGCGCCGGCGTGTGTGTTGCCTTAACGCCTAAGCCAGATCAGGTCTCGCTACCCCGGAAGATGCGCTCCCACGTGAAGAGCAGCAGCGTGTCGACAGCGCCGACGAGCAAGAAGCCGAGGGCGACGGTCAACGTGGATGTTTCGGGGAGCCCCAGTTCAACGCCGTGCATCGACACGACGAGTGCGGCGGTGAGACTGAGAAGGGCAAGGACGGCAAATACGATCTGGACGAATTTGAGCGAGCGCGCGCGCTCACGGCCTAAAGTGTCCATTAGGGCAATACCTCAACGCGATACAAAAGAACCCCTAGCCGTCGGGAAGCCTAACCCGACCTTTTGCACAGGTGAAGCAAAATTTAACTTTTGATTAACCGAGTGGGTCGTGGCGTGCCGCTTTGGCCTCAGCTGCGAGCGCGGCGAGCTTGCTTTCGAGCAGCTTGCGATCAGCAGGAAAATCGGCCGCGATCCACCAATCCTCGAATGCTTTAAGCGCCATGCTGACGGCGGGGCCGGGCGGAACGCCCAGTGCGATGATATTGGCGCCTGAATAGGGCAGAACCGGTGGCGTCCAAGAGGTTCCTAGCTGCGCACGTTGCTGCCAGGGTTCGCTTTCAACGTCGGCGTCTGAGTGCGCCCAGGCAAGGCGCTGGCCGGCGGCAAAAGTATCTTTTCCAAGACGATAGACCGCGGCGCGCGCCGCGCTTTCCGGACTGGACGGGTTAAAGCCCGGATCCTTTTTCGAGGTATTCTGCAGAACTTCGGCTTCGGCGCGCGACAGTCTTAAGCGCTGGGCGAGGTTCGCCGCCGAGGCACTATCCGGCCGCGTCAACGCTGAAAGACGCGTCACGGGATCGGCGGGTACGCCTCGTGTCCTTTCGATGTGTGCCAGACGCTGCAGCGCATTTGGGTCTGTTGCGATGCCCAGCAATTGGGCAAATATCCCGTGTTCCTCCATGACGCGAGCGGCGTCGGCGGCGCGCGGCGCCACGAGCAGCTTCCTAAGTTCGGTCCAGACCCGTTCCGCAGAAAGGCGCGCCAGCCCGTCCTTTTGCTCGGCGCAGGCGGACACGCCCTCGGCATTGAAGGGGCCTTCGGCGTATTCGGCGCTGAAACGGAAGAAACGGAGGATGCGCAAGTAGTCTTCACGTATGCGGGTCGCGGCATCACCGATGAAACGCACGCGACGATGGGTGAGGTCATCCAAGCCGCCGACGGGATCGAAGATCGTGCCGTCGCGGTCGCAATAGAGCGCGTTGATCGTCAGGTCGCGGCGGTTGGCGTCTTCGGCCCAGTCAGTCGTGAAAGCGACAACGGCGTGACGGCCGTCGGTCTCGACATCGCGGCGCAAAGTCGTCACCTGGTAGGGCGCCCCTTCGGACACGATCGTTACGGTCCCGTGGCTGATACCCGTGGCGTGGCATGCGAGCCCCGCAGCGCGCGCCAAGCGTGCAACGGCGTCGGGTGTGCAGGGCGTGGCAATGTCGATGTCGCTCACGCGCTGCCCGGCAAGGGTATTGCGGACGGCGCCGCCGACGATGCGTCCTTCGCAACCTGCAGCCGATAGGGCCGCAAATACCGCACGCAGCGACGGCTCGTTCAGCCACGGCGCATCGAGGTGTGCGAGGTTCTTGGGTTGCGCGGTGTGCTCCGTCATTGCGGTGCGTCGGGCGCGCGGTGGCCGGGCCGAAGCTTGCCGTCCTCGACGATCGGGGGAACATAGACATCGTGCGGGCTGTTCGGCGAGCTCGTGGAGAGCAGGATCAGTGTCGTAAGCATCAAGGCAGCGCCGGCAACGAACAGCTTAACCAGCGGCGCGGCACGGATGACCGAGCCAAGGCCTGGCCACTCGTTCTCGGTGTAGGCGACATAGGCGAGATACAGCAGCGTCGGCAATAGGAAGAAGAATAGGTTCTCAAGGACGATGCGGGTCATTTGCCAAATAATCTCCGGTGCAACATGCGAATGATGCCTGCGGTCGCGCCCCAAATATAGTGATCTTCATACGGCATGGCATAAAAGCGCCGTTCCGCACCGCGCCAGTGGCGGCTATCGATGCGCTGGTTTTGTTCGCGCATGAGGAATGCGAAGGGTACCTCGAAGACACCTGCGACCTCACTCGGGTCCGGCGCCATATGCGCATCCGCCGAAACGAGCGCGACAACGGGCGTAATAAGGTAGCCCGTCCCGGTGCGGTAGCGGTCAAGGTAGCCAAGGGGTTCAATGGCCGCGCAGTCGAGACCGATCTCTTCGTTGGTTTCGCGTAGCGCGGCGGCGAGGGGTCCTGTGTCGCCGGGCTCAATCTTTCCGCCGGGGAAGGCAATCTGTCCGGCGTGGGCGGAAAGATGAGACGGGCGTTCGGTCAACAAAATGGTGAGGGGCGCTCTGGCAATCACGGGTACAAGGACGGCGGCCGCCTTCACGGCCCTGTCTACCAGGGTGATCGCATCGGGGTTCAGATCGAAGTCGCTTCCCAAGCCCAGTTCATCATCCGCGGGCGGCGTGGCGCGCAATCGCGCGGCGGCAAGGGCTCGGAATTGACCTGCGGTCAAACAGGCGTCGGCGTCGGCGGGGCTCGAATTCATGGCCATTGCTATAGCCAAAGGCGGGCTCGAAGCGAACTTATCGTTCGTATTGCGGTTTTGAATCACTATACGGTCAAAGTTGCAGCGGATCGTGCGGACTTGGGACCAGCAAACGCGGGTGGCGCTTGGCTCGTAAAGGAAACGCGGCGGTTCTGGCCGCATTCATCGGCCTGTTCGCCATGGTGGCGGCGGCGTTGCCGGCATCGGCGCTTTCGACGGCGGATTTTCTCGCCTCGCTCAGCAGCGGAGAAGTCAACGAATTCCAGACGTGGCGGAAGGCGCGGCGCGCGTTCGAGCGCGACCTTGACGCCTACTGGGACGACGTCGAGGCCAAACGCTCCGGACGCAAAAAGAAGCGCACCGCCAAGGTGCCATTCGGGCGGTCCGACTACGTCATGGAGCTGCCGCCGAGCTACGGCGGGCCGAAGCTCAGCGAGGCGCTACAGCGGAAGTACGAGCGCTTTCTGAAGCAACAGGAATCGACACAGCCCGAGCCGCCTAAAGAGATCCTTTCGCTGTCGGACTATTTGAATGCCGCCAAGCGAGTCTACAACTTCACGCCTGAGCGGATCAGCGAAAAG
Source organism: uncultured Hyphomicrobium sp. (assembly GCA_902825785.1). Taxonomy (GTDB): domain Bacteria; phylum Pseudomonadota; class Alphaproteobacteria; order Rhizobiales; family Hyphomicrobiaceae; genus Hyphomicrobium_B. The sequence continues at coordinate 8,890 of CADECN010000083.1, forward strand.
GAGTTCAAGCAGCGCTACGCGCGTCATGCGATTGAGCTTGGTCTCAGCAAGGATCAGGTCGTGCGGATCTACGCGCTGGAGACGGGCGGGATCGGCACATACGACATGCAAGCGGGGATACACCCGATCAAGAAGACCGGTCGGCCGATTTCAAGCGCGCTCGGCTATGCGCAATTGCTTGACGCAAATTCGGTGAACGAACTGGCGCAGAGTGGGCCCGACATCATAGAGCGATTGACGCGCATGATGCGCAATCCAAACAACTCGGCGGCGCGCGCGGACGCGCTCAAGCGCAAGATCGCCGTGGTCCGGAAGATGTACGCTAACGTCAAGCGTGTTCCTTATGAATGGAGCCGGCATCAGGCGTACGCGAAGACGGACCCCGGCATGGGCGTGCACGCGCTGAACCTCGACGGTGACATCGGCCCCATGCTGCAAGCCGTTAAACTCAAAGGCCTCAAGGATTTCGCCGCCAAGCATGGGCGCATGTCGCTGACGGGCGGCGAGATGGAAATGATGAACCTCGCCGGTCCCGCGACCGGTCTTGAGATGATGCAGCCGCCCGGTACGCAGGCGCCGACGGCGAACTTTTTCGCGCGGCGCGCCTACTACGTGAACAAGATGGTGATCGGCCTCAACGGCACGGGCCTGCTCGCAGAACTCAATCGGCGCATGGACCAAGCTGTTAAAACGCCAGGTTCAGTCGAATTCGCCGAGGCCTTCGACGCCAACGAGCGGCGCGCCAACCGCTAGCTCGGCGGCGGGTTGCAAATCTCGTTAAGCCGGCGTCGCCGGGACGGGCGCATTGATGTCGGCGAGCCAGGTGTCGGCATCGGCCGTGCTGCCCTTGAAGCTGCGGGCCGGTGGCACGCCGCCCGCTCGCAGGCCGGCGGCCAGGACACGAACGAACTCGTCTATGTCGAAGTAGCAGGTGTGGATCAGCTCCTTCCAGGTGAGCTGTGCGCTCAAGTCGCCACCAATGTCGCCTGCCGCGGCGGCATCGGTCGACATGCCGAGAAGCTGGCGGGCGCGCCGGAGCGTTTCGGACGCTTGGCCCTCGCTCATACTCGCGATCCTGTCGGCGACGGTTTTAGGCAGAGCGACATATCTGGTGTCGAACATCGGCGGGTGGTTCGAGACCTTCGCGACGTACTCGCCGTGGCGGTCGTTGCCCCAGGCGCGCTGACGGACGGAACTCCATACCAGCCGGTCGATACCGGCTGCGGCCGGCTTGCCGATGATATGGGCAAGAAGCCGCGTCACGCCGATGGCGACGGAGGTGACAAGCAGGTAAATGCCGAGCAGCGGCCCGGCGACGACAAGCACGACCTGAAGCAATTCCCAGACTGCTCTTAGCGCAGTGCTGAGCGAGAAGGATGCTTCCTCCGCTTTTGCGGCGGACTGGCCAAGTTGATTGAAGAACTCCGACACTTTGGGATTGTCCGGGGTCAAAGTGTGCGCCGCCGCTGAGAACAGGTAGCCGATGCCGATGATGGTTGCGATCAGCGGAATGAGCGAAAAAGCTGGGACTAGAAAGTTGGATGGTACGATGGAGCGCTTGAATGCTCCGACGTTGGAGAGTGCGCTGATGGCTTCGTCGTCATGGTGCCAGAAGCCGACCCACTTCTTTTCATAGAGGTCGCGGGCGTGTCGCTTCTGTTTGTCCGAAGACCAGCGCTTGGTCAGGCGCTCGGCAAGGAACAGCAGCAGATAGCTCAAGGCCGCGTAGGTCAGAAGGAAGGTGGAAACAGGCACGTAGAACACGCGCGTCGCGTTTTCACCGAGCGCTCCTTTCACAACCTTTCCGAAGGGCAGATCGAAATACTGCGACGCGATCATGCCGAGCGCGAACAGCAGCGCAGCGATCGCCGTCACATAAATCAGCTGGCCCCAGATGTTGAGGCGGCTGAAGAGGAAGCCGTTGGGCTTGTAGTCGAGGAACGGCGTTCCAACCGTGAACCAGTTCTGGAGGCGCGCTAGCGGCTCGTTTCTGGCGGCCGAATAGAGCAGCGCGTCGTAGATGACAGAGCCACCGTGGCTGTGGCCGACGACGTGATAGTCGATACCCTTTTCGTCATACTCGCGCAGTTGCGCGAATAGCCGTTTGCCGGCAGCGCGGCGCTCGGTTTCACTGTTGGGGCCGACACCCCAATGGAAGGGGACGACCTCGACGTTCTCATCCGACAGCTCGACATAGGACGCGAGCTTCTTCTGGAAGGGACTATCGAGCTGCCACCAGCCTGCGCCTTTGTCTGCTTCACCGCCAGCGCCGGTCCCATGCACTGTCACGATCTTCCGGATGGGCGGCCCGGTTTCCGCAGCGGGCCCCGCAAGGGCGGTATCTTGTTTGCCTGTCGTCACTGCGGGGCCTGTCGGGTTCGTCGTTATTTGCTGTTGCGGGTTTTTGGCGGTGGTGAGGGATGGCGTTCTGTAGGCGGCTGCGCTGGCCATGGCCGCCGCGGTGGCCGCAGCAAGCGGTGGTCCGGCGCCTTTATCAGGTGGCGGCTTGGCGGGCTCGGGTTGCCGTGCTTCCGGCATCGCGGAGTTTGCAGCCGTTTTTTCGCTCTTCATCGGCACGGATTTGCTGGATTCAGCTTGCGTCGCTTCCGAAGCGACCAGCGTCGTCACAGGCGTGTCTTCCGGTACGGCGGCGGATACCGGTTTGTGTTCCGGCTCGGGCTCCGGCGGCTCGATTTCGGCCGGGGGGCCGACGGCGGCGATGAGATTTTCAGGAAGGTAGTTCTTGCGGATCGTGTTGCCTGCCGAGGCGACACTCACGCGCCGTCCCAGTCGAGCGAGCGCGCTTTCATGCACGCTTTCGTTCAGAGATTGGTCGTTGCGAAGATAGTCGGTCCGCCAGTAGCCGAGGAATGTACGGCGCAGCGCCGATACGCAGCCGGTCGCCTGCTGGATGAAACGGATGTAGGGGATCAGACGATCGAGAACAAAAATGCCGCCGGCAGCGGAATCGTGTTGCAGACCGAGCGGATCGGGCTCGGTCGTCATTCGCAAGCGTTCCAGGTCGAGCGCGAGATCGGTCTTTTCAGCGACGCGCTGGGCCATCCAAAGGAGAGAAATGTCGGACAATCCCGATGTTTCCCAGCCGCCGCCAACGTCGGCGTGGGTGCCGGCGAACCATGTCTGCTCGACGTGCTGATGCTTGGGAAGCGTGGCGCCGATCGGCAGCGTGAAAAAAATTGGATTGAAGGGCGCGCGCTTCTCGTCGATCGCCAGCGCCTGGAACGCGCGGTCAATCGTGTCATGCAAGCGCATGTCATGGAATTTGAAGCGGCGATTGATCAGGCCGCTACGAAAGAGCGGGTTGCCGAGATTGCCAACCGTGTCCCAGACGCCGACGCAGGCGATGCGAACAGGGTAGTGACATTCGGCCGTGAGCATCGCGACCTTATCGAAGTCGCGGTGCTTCTCGGGCCTGCGGTAGAGTTTCCAG
>CADECN010000084.1 GCA_902825785.1 uncultured Hyphomicrobium sp.
GGGCGTCACCAGATATTCGCTCACGCCGCGCTTCAGCAGTTCTCGGTAAAGCAACACGTCGTTATGACGACCGATAACGATCACCTTGGTGCCGGGGTCGCAACTCTCGGCCAGCTTGTCGAGCTCGGACACGAGCTGCGCGCCGCGCAGCGCGCTATCGACCATGATCAGGTTAGGCGTCGGGCTGTCGACATAGTGAGCAATCGCGGCGGCGATGCCGCCCATGTGCACGCTCACGTGCGCTTTCGACAGGCGACGGTCCTCGGCCGCCTGCTGCAACGCGTCGGCGACGCTCGCTTCATCGCAAAACGCCTGGATTGAAATGCGTGGGATGGGCCGCGCACGCTCGGTGTCGACGCCCTCGCTTTCCGCGTAAGCGTCGAAAGGTTCGTCGCCGTACTCACCCATCGCTGTCGCCTGCTTGGACATTTTCAGCCTCAACCTAATTCTCAGTTGCCCGTCGTCTTGACCTTCTCGTCGTCCACCTTGGCAGACGCGGTTGCCTTGCCCTGCACGTAGTTGTCATAGACGACGTCACGACGTGAAGAATCTCGTGGTGTCTCGCTGCGCGGTCCGAGCAGATCGGCGGGGTTCGCAACCTGCGCCGCCAGATTGTGCTGCGTGGCGCAGGCGAAGTTCCGGCTCGGAAGGTTCTTGTTGTCGTAGTTCGGATCGTGCGCCCAAGTGTGACCGCAATCCGGCCCCTCGGCGACGTAACGCATATAGGAGACACGCATGGGCGCCGCCCGCGCGCCCTCGGCCTGATACGCTTCGACCGCGATCACCGCCTCCGCAAACCCGCTCTGGATTATCAGGTCGCGCGTTTCGTCGACAGCTGCCATCGCGTCGATTTCGTTCGACGAGCCGCTTGGTGCCGAGATCACAAGACGGCTGTTGCCGGCATCGCTGGCGCGATAGCGGTTGGCAAAATCGAGGACCTCGGATCGCTGCCGTGCCGTCAGCCCCTGCGAACCGCGCGCCACGTGAACACTCAGCACCGCCGGCTCCTGGGACACCATGATCGGGTGGCGCTGTGTCCCCTCGATCAGGGACCAGCCCGCTACCTGAGGGCCTTGATCCATATGCTTGCAGGCCGTCAGCGTCATCGGCAGCAGCGCGACGAGAGCGATGCGCGTAAGGCGGCTTCCGGTGGTCGATTGCATTTTCAGCGGCATGGTGATCTCCGGAACCTGGCCTATTCGACGATGAAGCCGTAGTCGCCCTTGAGATCACCGGCGGGCAGACCGTCGCCCTTGCCGTAGACCTTGTTAAGGTGACCAAGGAAGTTGGCTTTCATGTCTGTCGCCGGCGCGAGACCGTCGACAGGCGTAGCAAGCTGCTGGCGCGCCACCGGGCGAACGAGATACGGCGTCACGATAACGACGAGCTCAGACTCGTTCTTGATAAACTCGCGGCTTCGAAACAGCGTCCCGAGGATCGGAATGTCCTTGGCGCCGGGCAGTCCGTCCATGTTCTGGCGCACGTCGTCCGAGATCAGGCCCGCCATCGCGAGCGTCCCGCCCGAGGGCAATTCGACGGTCGATTTCGCCTGGCGCTTCTTCAGCGCGGGAATTTGGAAACCGGAAAGCGTGACCGACCCCTGCGAGGTGAGTTCGCTGACCTCGGTTTCGATCTTGAGGCTGATGCGGCCTTCCGACAGGACGATCGGCGTGAACGCGAGCGCGACACCGAACTCCTTGAAGGTCACGGACAATGCGCCCGAGGTGTCAACGACAGGGACCGGATATTCGCCGCCGGCTAGAAACTTCGCCGGTTCGCCAGATACCGCCGTCAGGTTCGGTTCCGCCAGCGTCCGCACCAGCCCCTGGCGCTCAAGCGCACGGATGGCGCTGCGAACGACGTCGTTACCATTGGACCAGCCGGGCGTTGCGCCGCTGTTGCCGAACGAGCCAGATGCCGGCCCCCTGTTGTAGGCGCACATCAACCCCGCTACGCAGCCACTGTTATCGTCGGTCGAGATGCCAAACGCCGGGAGCGTACCAAGGCCCGCAGCCGCAGTGAGCGGCAGGGCGTTCTCGGTTAGGATTGTCGTGCTGAAATTGCCGGCGTTGATGACAGCGCCGAGGTTGACGCCCATCTGTTTCAGCACCGAACGCTGAACTTCCGCGACGCTCACCTTCAGCATGACCTGCTCTTCCGCTTCCACGACGAGCAGGTTGATGACAGGTTCCTTTTCCTGGTTCTGCTGAGTTTGCGCGATGGCAATGCCTTCCTGCGCCTGCGCACTCGACGTCGAGATCGTCTGCGTCAAGAACTGCTTGGCCACCTGTGAGGCGCGTACCGAGTCACTCGGGTTCTTGACCGAACCGGTGAGAATGACGGTCTGATTGATGAATTCGACTTTGATGTTGCCGCCGGCGATGATGCGCTTCAGCAGTGCCTCAAGGCCGGCCGTCTCGCGCTCGACAAAGATTTCAAAGGTCGCGAACTGCTCGCCCTTGGTGTCGAAGAAGAAGGCGTTTGCCTCACCCGTTTCACCCTTGGAAAGGAGGAACACGCGGTTCGCGCTCAGGACAACGGCGTCGACCGCTCTCGGGTTCGACACCATGACGTCGCGAATGTCGCGCGGAAATTCGATAAGAACGGATTTTCCCAAACCGATCTTCAGGCTTTTGCGAACCGGACCGCCGTCATTGTCCTCGACGCGGATGAAGGACTGATGCGCGCCGACGGTCTTGAGTGCGGCGCCACCGTCGGCTTCCCCATCAAATCCGCCAGCGACCGCCGCCATGCTGACCGCGAACAATATCGCAGCCGCAACAGCAAGCGCGCTACCGATCTGGCGGCGCAAAGAACCTGCATTAGAGGGCATTTTTTGTACCTTGTGGACGAAGACTGACGGGGATTACTCAGTTCACGCCATACACACGGGACTTGGCACCATAACGCAGCACGCGGATCGCGTTTCCGCGTTCCTTATCGAGATTGACGTTGCCCGACCGCGCCGGATCGGTGCTGAGATCGGCCACCGAGCGAAGCGCGAGCGTGATCTCGCCCATCGAGTTCGCGAGCGCCATCATCTCGGCCTGGCGCGGCGTCACCTCGAGCGTTGCCGTCGACGCCGTAGTGTCAGCCGACTTCTTGCCTTCCTTGGTCTCGATCTGCTGACCGATCGCAATCACGCGCACGTTGCGAAACAGAACGTCGGAGACAATGTCTTCGCCGCCGTTGTTGCCACGCATCCGGCGAATAAGGATCACGTCGACATGATCGTTGGGCAGAATGAGACTGCCGGCCGCCGTCTCGGCCTTGATCTTGGTAGATATCGCGCGCATGCCCTGCGGCAGGATCGCGGCCAGGACGCCACCCTGACCGGCTTTGATAAGCTTCTGTGCCGTGATCGGCTCACCCGCGATCAGCGCGGAGCGGGCAACAGATCCCGAGATCTCGCGCATTTTGGCCATGCCACCGTTCTGCTTGGTGATGTAACCGCGCGCGGCGGCCTCGGTTGGCCACGACACCCAACGGAAATTGCCCTCATTGACGATCTGCCCGACGGCGATATCGGCGCCCGCAACCAGCACTTCCGTGCTGTTCACCTGCTTTTCGACGGTTACAGGCGCCGGCGGCGGCTCAACAAGATTGTTGGCGACATAGAACGCGAGACCCGCTGCCGCCAGGGCGACGGAAAAGCCGATCACCTGAACGCGTTTCATGACAACCGCCGTCCTTTCGAGCGCGACAATGCAAACATTCGCGAACGATGATGGGCGACAATCGTCAATGCGAGGTTAATCTACGTCCTACAACGGAGCGGCAAGAGGCGCTTCTTGGGGAGCGTTGCCAAATAAGCAACGCGTCGCATCCGATCGGCAAGACGCGTCACGCCGGACGGCGCAAGTATCCGTTTCTCAAGAAGCAAATGCGCGGAAAATTTCGGTGCTTGGGTACTGCATGAGCCCGGAAGCCGCGATCGCGATTCCGTACGGGATACCCGTCCCGTGAACATGCAACCTGTGCGCCCAGCCGGGCAACGATAGCGAATGTGCCGGCACGAACTTGCGGTAGCAGAGGACGATGACCGCGAGCAATCCGCCGAAGACCGCGACGTACGCCAAGTACGGGACGATGAGTGACGGTCCCATCCACAACGCGGCAACCGACATGAGTTTCGCATCGCCGCCACCCAACTTGCCGAAAGCAAATAGAGCGAACATCGCTGCCAGAACCGCGGCACCCGTCAAAAAGTGATAGCCGATCGTCTCAAGAGACAAACCCGCCATAACCGCCGCGAGAAAAAAGCAGAAAATCAGCGCGATGCTGATGCGATTGGGAATTTTCATCGTGAAGAGGTCATTGGCCGCGGCGAATGCCATGGCGACTGGAAACACCATGAGCAAGAGCGAATTCAACACGGTAAGTCGTCTCCCAACAGAACTTTCACGGCGCTAGCGTGCCATTTCATGATGAACAAGCGGTTGCGGCACGTCCGCGTTGCGACGCGACGCGCTAGATGTTTTGGAAATGCGTCACGATATCCGTAAAGACGGCCAGCAATTCGCCTTTCACGAGCGTCAGGCTGGTAATGATGCCAAGGGCAACGATGCCCGCAATGAGACCATATTCAATGGCCGTGGCACCTTCCTCGTCCTTTAAAAATCGCAGAAGCATAGCGCCCTCGGTTTGATTGGAGTGTTGAGCCGAAACCCTGCTCGAAGAAGAAAGCCAGAAGCGCGATAGTAAGCTCGGACCTGTAAACGCATGGTTCGTCGATCACACAGAATTTTCGTCGCTTACGACGGCCAGCGACCCACGCAACACCTGCGCACAAACAGAAAACGCCCGAGGCTGACGCCCCGGGCGGATACTTCGTCGCTTGCGGGGGCAATGAAGCCAACCGGATCGCGGTTGGCTTCGCCTCAGCAATTAGCGGCTCTGGAGGCCGGTCTGGACGTCTTCGAACGTGCCCTGCAGTTCGGTCTTGACGTTCTGCAGAACAACGATGATGCCGACGCCGATGATGGCGGCGATGAGGCCATATTCGATAGCCGTTGCGCCCGACTCGTCGTTCACGAAGCGAGAAAACATGGTCATTGGTACTCTCTCCCAAGTTACACAGTAATCTTCCGATCCCGTCCAAAGTGGGAGCACGTCCGCACCGTTGAACTGGATGCAAAGTACCGCGGAGATGTTAATCCACGGTAAAATTCGAGAATTTCCGAGTAAACGTGCGTTGAAGGAGATGTTTTTAAAAGGAATAGGCCTGGATATCTTAGAAATAACTCCAGTATTACTTAGACTAATTTAAGTATACGAATGTTAACGACCGAATAACAAAAGAAAAAAGCAGATATTTTTTAGTTAATACTACATTTAACGGCAGTTTGCTGGCGGGTAGGTCGGCGCAAATAAATTCGCCTCCACGATCTTCGAGGAGGGGCGAACGCAGACATTTCTTGCGATTGCCGCGCAATTCGCAATCCCGGCACGGCAGCTCCAGTCCTTCGAGCCACGCTCACGCACGCGCCGACAAGCCGCGTCTCTGCGACCGCGCATGAACCCGGCACCATCTGCGTCGAGTTTATCCTGCAACGGTACGTCCGTTTGCAGTTCATTCACCAATTTCTGCGCATTTTTTCGGCTGAGGTTCAAAGAGGACGGGCCATGCGCGCTATTTCGAGATTGGCTTCTTCAGTACACGCGCTGGCTCTGACGGCCGGTATTAGCGTCTGTGGATCGGCGATGGCAGCCGACCTCGTCGTCCGTTACGACCAGTCGCAACTTTTGCGATTGCCGCGCCCGGCCGCTGAAGTGATCATTGGCAATCCGTCGATCGCAGATGTCAGCCTGCAAGGCGGAAACCTGATCGTTGTAACCGGCAAGACGTTCGGTATTACCAACATCATCGCACTCGATGCGGACCGCAACATCATCCAGGATCAGCGCGTCATGGTCGAGCGTGACGACCGCCGTGTCGTCAACCTCCACAAGGGCAGCAACCGCTTTACTTACGCGTGCACCCCCAATTGCGAGCCGACCCTTACCATCGGCGACGACAAGGCGTTTTTCGATAGCGTCCAGTCACACAACGCCGCCAAAACGAAATTTTCCAGCGATTCGGCAACCTCCGGCTCCGGCCAGGGTACTGGCAACTAAGCTGAGCACTAGTACCGGCCTGCCTAACGATATCTGGGATTGCGCAAAGCGCGTTTACGCGCCGTAAACCCTACGCTTCGAATGCTAGAAGATTAAATGCGTCTTTAATGCGCTGAACTCTAAGTTTCGCATTGGCGAGCGCCAGTCCGGCCGCGCGACTATGCGTTATCGAGTTCAGCGTCATGCTTTTGAAACTCTCCTACCTGGCCCCTCGAGCCACCTTCTCGAGACTGTCCGAACGCTTCCGGCGCGATCGTTCGGGTTCGAGCGCGGTTGAATTTGCGATCGTTGCGACACCATTCCTGATGTTCATCTTCGGGCTGATCGCAATCGCGCTCTACTTCTTCATCATGAATTCGGTCGAAAGAGGCATGGACCAGACCAGCCGTTTGATTCGAACGGGTCAGGCCCAGGCGACCAAGATGACGGTCAACCAGTTCAAGCAATCGATCTGCGACAAGGCAGGCGGTTGGGTCAAATGCAACAAACTCCAGATGTTTGTGAGCCGGTACCCCGACTGGGCATCCGTCAATCCGAGCCCATGTGTCGATTCGAGCGGGGCTGTAATCGTGAACTCCGCTCCGGGGTCGTCTCTCATCGCGCTCTACGCCGGTACAGCGAGCGACATCGTGATCGTGACCGCTTGCTACAAATGGGAGTTGCCGCAGAAATTTCCCTACATCGACCTTGGCAACATGTCCGACGGTTCAATGATGTTGCAGACCGCAACAGCATTCCGCTCCGAGCCCTATCTGGTGAACTGAGCCAGCCATGACAACGCCCGAAACGCCTTTTGGAAACACACCCGTCATGTCACGAAAGATCGCCCGCGCTTTGGACCGTTGCGCGCAATTTCTCGCAGATCGTAAGGGCATGGCGGCCGTAGAGTTCGCCTACCTGGTACCGCTGCTGATGCTGATGACGTTCGGCACTTTCGAAATCTCGCGCGCGCTGCTCATGAATAAGCGCTATCAGCGCACGACCGCCATGGTGGGCGACCTGATTGCACGAGAAGAAAAGCTTGGCACCAATTCGGCCGAGGCAAAGAGCGCGCTCGACGGCATCATGCGATCGGCCGAGCACGTCATGGAGCCCTATAGCACATCACCTTTGCGAATGGGCATCATGCAGCTACGCGCCGCGTCGAACGACGCCAGCAAGACGACCGTCGAATGGTCCTACTCTTATCACGGCAAGACCGTTAAGAGCTGCCCGACACTCAAGGCGATGCCGGAAACCGGTATGATCTCGGCTGGCAACGCCGCCATCGTGATCGAAACCGAATACGACTACACGCCCTACCTCCGCAACATTCTGCCGGGCCTCATCAACGCAATGACGTGGCAGGATACGATGGTATTCGCACCCCGCGACGGGAGCGTGGACTACGGCAGTACACAACCTGGAAACTGCCCAAGCTGACTTCCGAAAAAAATACAAACCGCGCGATTTCGCGGGCTGAACGCAAAAACCCGTTTCGGATAGCCAATTGCGTACGCACTCCACACCGGCGAGTTGGATACGGTTTGGTGGAGCGAAACTTTATTGCCCCTGTGGAAAATTCTGTTTCATTTGAATGGTTAGGCGACAAACTCACCGCCTTGCCATATGCCGCCGCGCGTACCACTATCGGTAGCTATATTTTTTTTGCCCGCGGGGATTGCAAATATCAATGGGAAGAAGATCGGTTCATACACCGGACGAATTGCGGCACCTTATCCTGGAGTCTTCTCGCACGATCATTGAACGCAACGGGGTCGCCGGACTGTCTGCCCGCGAAATCGCGCGCCTGATCGGCTACTCTCCGGGCACGATTTACAACATCTTCGAGAACTTGGACGACGTTCAGATCAACGTGCAGATCTGCTTGATCGCTCGCGCCGTCGAAACCATGAAGAATGTGCCCCTCGGCAGCGATGTCGCCAAAAATATCGAGGCGCTGACCGAGACTTACGTACATTTTGCGCTCGAGAACCGTCGTCTCTGGAACCTGCTGTTCGCCCACGTCCTTCCCGCCGGACAGGCTGCGCCAAAAGCACTCCACGACCAAGTCAACGCGATCGCCCAAATCGTTCAAGACGCGCTGGCACCGGCAGCTCCGTCCCTTACGCCCGAAGCGCTTTCGCGGGCCGCTCGTGCCCTCTGGGCCGGAGTTCACGGCATTACCGCCATTGCCGTGACTGAAAAAGGCCCGCAGATGACGACGGCAACGGCGCAGCTCTTCGCGAAGGAGCTGACCTCGACCTTTTTGAAGGGCCTCAAGGCGGCCTAAGGCGCGGCCGGTGGCGCCGCGTGACCTTTTTCCGGCTGCACCACTGGAGCATCGGCGGGAGAGCCGGACTGTGGCGTCGGTTGCGGCACCGACCCCGTGACAAGCGCGCCAGACGGGGCCCCACCCCACGCGATCTGTGGACGCAAAGCGGCGAACCACTTGTCATCCGGCAAAAGCCTGCGGTTGAGCCCACTCCAAAGGCCGTGTGTCGACACGCCGTCCACGAACATTTTGGTCGGTGGCGCGAAGTAGATGGCAACCGCCGTCGCGGCGACCATAGCAGCCGACGACATCGGGTACCGCCGGTCAACGAGCTTCAGCGCCGTACCGAACGACGCTTTTATGCGCGTGTCCAAAACGTCGACGGAATAGACCTCGTCCAGAATTAGATGCGTTACGCAGCCAATGAACATGAAAGCGGCCGCGAGCCACGCCACACCGTCCGGTTTTCCAAGCAGCCGGGAAAAAACGATCGCGGTCACAACCGCGCAGAAGGCCGCCCCCACGAGCGAATGCCAGACACCACGGTGCACGGAGATACGGTGAAACACAAAAAACAGTCCGTAGCGTATGAGAACCAGCGTCCCCAGCCAAAGGATCCAGAGTTCCGCAACGGAGAATTTTGCCGCCGCATTAAACAGAACCGCAAATGAAAAAAATATGCCGAGGCCCGCGAACATCGTGCGGCCTGCGCGCGAATCCTTAAGGTCGATATCGGGTAGGACCGACCCCAGCACGCCAGCCATCGTCACCGCCACGAGATTCTCCGGCGCGACGACGTCAGCCGCCAGCGTAAGCGTGGCAAGCGCGCCCGAGACGACCGTGCCGACGCCGATGTGTGTCGTGAAATTCGCCATGAGACCCTCGATCCCAATAACCGCCTCCCTGTGGCAACAGATTCGCCGTAACAGAACGAGGGCAACTCACCGCCAGTGTGTGGATAACGTCGCCTGCCAGAGCCGGGTTTACGCGACGCACCGAATGCCCTGCGTCCGCATTGCGCCACGACAGCGGTTGGGTGGGTTGCTATAGGCTGTCCGAAACCCAGCACACCCTAAAGGCGATGAAGACCGAAGCTTCCCCCGATTCGCACGCACTCGGCCGGCTGGCGGTCGCCAACATTGGCGTTGCCGGCGCGGTCGTTGCGATAAAATACGCCGCCTATTTCATCTCTGGCTCGGCTGCGCTCTTTTCCGATGCGCTCGAAAGCCTCGTCAACATAGCAACCGCGTGCGCCGCCTACTACGCAATCTACGTGAGCGCGAAGCCGGCCGACGCCGACCATCCCTTTGGCCACCACAAGGCCGAGTTTCTCGCCGCTATGTTCGAAGGCGCCATGATCGCCGTTGCGGCCGTCCTGATCCTGATCAAGGCCCACATCGCCTTCCGGGACGGCGTGATTTTGGAAAGTCCGGGCCTAGCGCTAACGATCAGCATGGTCGCGACCGCCATCAACGCGACCTGGGCGAGACACATTATGGCGCGCGCCCGCGCAGCTAAATCGGAAGCACTGCTGGCGGACGGCCAGCACCTGCTGAGCGACGTGATAACCTCCGTCGGCGTCATCATTGGCCTCACGCTCGCAACGCTTACAGGTCAGTATTGGCTCGATCCGCTGCTCGCCGCGATTGTTGCGTTACATATCCTTTGGATTGGCTACAGCATTACAATGCGTGCGATGTCGCGTTTGCTCGACCAGGCCGCCAGTCCGGAAATCGAAAGCGGCATTCGCGCTGTGATCGAGGAGAACGGCCACGGCGCACTACAGGCGCACGACATTCGTACGCGCCAAGCCGGCCGTGCGCTCTTTATCGAGTTCCACCTCGTCGTACCGGGCAGCATGACGGTGGAAGAAGCACATGGCATTTGCGACCGCCTCGAAAGTGCGATCGAGCGCCAGATCGAAGGCTCGGAAGTCGTCATCCACGTCGAGCCCGGCCACAAGGCGAAGAGCGAGGAGCGCGGCGCGGTTACAATTTAGGTTGCCGGCTCAATCGACGCATTCGGCCCACAAATCATAATCGTCAGCGCGCAAAACCTTGGCGCGCACCCTATCGCCCGGATGCAAGTCACGGGCGCTTTCGAGAAGCACGCTACCGTCGATTTCGGGCGCATCCCACTTCGATCGCCCGACAATCTCGCCTTGATCGACGGTGTCGACCACGACGTCGATCACCTCGCCCACGCGCTCTTCGAGCAGTTCCGCACTGACTTCGCGCTGTGCCTCCATGAAACGGTGCCAACGCTCCTCCTTGACACTCTCCGGTACAGCGTCGGGGAGCGCGTTCGCCCTCGCACCCTCGACGGCTTCGTACTTGAAGCAGCCGGCCCGATTGATCTTGGATTCGCGAAGCCAAGCGAGCAGGAATTCAAAGTCTTCATCGGTCTCGCCCGGAAAGCCGACAATGAAGGTGGAGCGGATCGCAAGATCGGGACACATCTGTCGCCAGCGGCGGATGCGCTCGGCCGTTTTTTCCTGAGCGGCCGGCCGGCGCATCGCTTTGAGAACACGCGGCGAGGCGTGCTGAAACGGGATATCGAGGTAGGGAAGGATTTTGCCTTCCGCCATCAGGCCGATCGCGTCGTCGACGTGCGGGTACGGATAAACATAGTGCAGGCGCACCCACGCACCCAGATCGCCCAGAGCCGCGCACAAATCATAGAACCGCGCTTTGAGCGCGCGCCCTTTCCACGTGCTCTCAGCGTATTTTATGTCCACGCCGTAGGCGCTCGTGTCCTGGCTGATCACCAGCAACTCCTTCACGCCAGCCGTCACCAGCCGTTCGGCTTCCGCCAGCACATGGTTCGCCGGCCGGCTTGCCAAATCACCGCGCAGCGACGGGATGATGCAGAAAGAGCAGCGATTGTTGCAGCCCTCGGAAATTTTCAGATAGGCGTAATGCCGAGGCGTAAGACGCAGCCCTTCCGGCGGAACCAGGTCCACGAACGGATCGTGCAGCGGCGGAACGGCGTCGTGCACCGCCTCCATGACCCGCTCATATTGATGCGGACCGGTGACGGCGAGCACGCCCGGATGCGCATCCCGAATTCGATCTTCCTCGACCCCGAAACAGCCTGTGACGATGACGCGACCATTGGCGTTCATCGCTTCCCCGATGGCCTCAAGGCTTTCCTGCTTGGCGGAGTCGAGGAACCCGCAGGTGTTCACCACGACCACATCGGCGCCGTCGTAATCCGACGCGATCGCATAGCCTTCCGCTCGCAGCCGCGTGATAATGCGCTCGCTGTCGACCAGCGCCTTCGGACAGCCAAGCGAGACGAACCCGACCTTCGGCGTAGCTTTCGCTATGGTTGATCTGGAGCCCGCTGCGTCGTGGCGGGCTACCTGGTTGGCGCTTGCCTTTGGGGCGCTATTGGCGGAGGTTTTGTTCATGCGCCCGCTTCTAGCCCTGGGCAACAGCCCGCGCAATCGTGACACTGTGGCAGAAACCGTCGCTGCAAGCCGATGGCCGATTTGACCAAGAATACAGCGTCCTCCGGACCCGTCGACCCACGCACGGCTACGCGTGCCTGGCTCAACCTGGGCCGACCCGTCGCCGTCGCCACCGTGATCGAGACATGGGGCTCGGCGCCGGTGCGAGCCGGTGGCCAGATGGCAATCGTGTCTCAAGAGGAATTTCAGGGCTCAGTCTCCGGCGGTTGCGTCGTAGGTGGTTTCGGTTTAGCCGCTCTCGACC
>CADECN010000085.1 GCA_902825785.1 uncultured Hyphomicrobium sp.
GGATGTCGCGCGCTGGCTTGATCTGGTCCGTCATGCTCGCTTCCGTTCCGACGGCCGCAAGACTAGACGAGGGGAGCGGATTGGGCGAGGGCCGGAGCCTGCCGTTGCGACAACAGGGCCTTCGTCAAATGAACGCGAAAGTAGATGACCACGGCGAGCGGCAGCATCCAGCCGGCCCAGGCGGCCAGGGCATAGGCCGGTTCGAACGGCGCCCGCAGCATGATTGCGGTCCCAATGAACAGCCGGAACCAAACGGCGCCCGTCGTCACCGCCAGCATTGCGAGCATGAGCTGGACGTGACGCGCGACGCGGCGCTCCAGAATGGCGCGCCAGGCCGCTGCGAGCAGAGCCACCCAGACAATTCCTTGCACGAAAAAGCCGGCTCGAGCCGGAACGCTCGAATGACTGACAAGCGCGACCGGCAGCGCGGTCAGCCCTCCAATCACCACAAAGACGCCCAACAGCCGGCCAAGCGGCCTGTGAAATTCCGGCTTGTGTCGCAACAGGATCACGGCCGGCGCCATCAACAACACCATGGCCGAGAACACCATGTGAGCACGAAACACGTAGGGCGTGCGTTGCGCGAGCTCGTACATTTCGAACGGCAGCGCGATGACCCCTAGACCCGAGCCTGCCGCGACGAGACTGACAGCTATACTGAGGATGGATACGATGAAAAATATTGCGGGCATCATGATAGACCACGCCGCGCGTTTTGCAGCGGGTCGTGTCACGTCGGTTCTTTGCGCGCTAACGGCGATCATGGCGGTCGCTGTTGTGTCAGGCCCCTATGGCGGCGCTGCGGCAGAAACCGCGGCACCAAGCGCTGCTGCCGCGATCCAGCCGGTACAACTTGCCGGACGCTGGTCCGGGCAGCGATATGGCCTAGGACTAACAGGCAAAGAGGCTGAGTGCACAGGCAAGGCCTGCAACATCACCTTCGACATCGTCGCGTGCGACACCGGCTGGTGCGGTATCCGCATCGCCGACGACGAGAGCTGCGGCGCTGTTG
Organism: uncultured Hyphomicrobium sp.; assembly: GCA_902825785.1. GTDB lineage: Bacteria > Pseudomonadota > Alphaproteobacteria > Rhizobiales > Hyphomicrobiaceae > Hyphomicrobium_B. The sequence continues at coordinate 1,013 of CADECN010000085.1, forward strand.
GATTACGACTCGCAGACAATCCGAAGAAACCGAACGTCAATCGCTTCAGCGGCAAACTGGAACTGGCGAAGGGAACGGCACCTTATGTCGTCGAAGCCTGGTACATGGCCGGTGATGCCGGCGACAAACCGCACTTGAGCTTCGTCGGAGATACCGGCCCGGAGCTGCTGATGATGCGCCGCTCGTTCCCGTTCGAAGCGCAACTCGATCGCATAGCGGATGCGACCTGCACGCTCCAGAAGGCAACGAGTTGAATTTCACGCTACGCTTGGAGCAGGCTGGCGACGAAGAAGAAATCGCGGCCGTGATCGCCGATACATTCGCCGACCATCCCCATAGCGACGGCCGAGAACCCGAAATCGTCGATGCGTTACGCAAGGCGGGCGCGCTGTCCGTCAGCCTGGTGGCGCAGGACAACGCCGGCGTCATCGTCGGCCACATTGCAATTTCGCCGATCGAAATCGAGCCCGCTCGCGCCGGTTGGTACGGGCTAGGGCCGGTGGCTGTCCTACCGCCCAAACACGGCAACGGGATCGGAAGCGCGCTCATCACGGCTGCCCTTGCCGAACTGCGCGGCTTGCGTGCCGCCGGCTGCACCGTCCTGGGCGAACCAGGCTTCTACAACCGCTTCGGCTTCGCTCCACATCCGGGCCTGACATTCGAGGGCGTCCCGGCCGAATACTTCATGGCGCTGCCGATAGCTGGCCGCGTACCGCAAGGCCTCGTGCGCTACCACGTGGCGTTCGATGCGCCCGATACGAGCAGGTGACAGCCACGCAGCATCCGATACAACTTGCTGATCGATGCGAGGGGCGGCCCGGCAATGCACATCTTCCTCAATGCCTTTGTGATGGCGCTTGAACTGGCGGCCATCGCGGCGGTCGCCTGGCTTGGCTACGTTGCGCCACTCGCCTTCGCCGCGCTCACCGCGCTTCTCGCACTGGCGCTGGGCGTCGCGCTCGAAATCGCCCGCCTGAAAAACGAGATCCCGTTCTACTTCGACCGCGCGCCCGGCCGGTTGATGCTTTTCACGCGCGCCGTCGCGTCGCTGGAGGCGTTCGTCAAGGCTTTGCTTGCCGGCGTCGTGGCGCTCTTGACGTTCCTCGGCACCGATCAGGACCGATTGTTCGCCATCGCCGTCATATTCGCCGTCGTTCTCTTTCTCGGCGTCCAGATCGTCCGTTTTCTGTCCGACCGCTTTCAGGCCCGTCCATTGCGCTGGGGCTACTTCCGACTGGCCGCACCGCTCGGGCTGCTTTTTTCGGTCGGCCAGTCGATGCTGCCGTCGCCGGGTTTGGCCGAACTCGCCAAGCGCGTGACGTTCGATCTGCCCGAGCGTCCGTCGATAGAGCAGGGGAGCGAGTTCCTTTTCCTGCTGAAGCAGAGCTTCGACGATATGGTCGAACGGCTGCTCGGCTGGGTCATGAGCCCATCGCTTGCCGAATTCGCGAGCGCCATCATTTCTGTCAACGTGCTGACCGGATTTGTCGTCGCCCTATACGCCGTTCTGATTGCGGACGGCGCCCGCCGGCTCGGCGGCTAGAGCTTCCACGTCCGCGCCCAATTCCGCGCGCATTAGAGCAGAGTAGAGGCAAATGGAGGTATAGCCATGCTCTCCCGTACCGCACTGGCGGTGTTCGCAACGGCGTTCACCGCAGGCGCAGCCTTCGGCCACCACGGCTGGGGCAGCTATGACGTCGCAAAGAAGTTCACGATCAATGCGCCGGTCGAAACCCTCTCCTGGCAAAACCCGCACGCGCACGTAACTTTGAAGTACGAAGGCGCGAACTGGGACATCGTACTCGCTCCGGTGAGCCGCATGACGCTGCGCGGTTTGAGCGAGGAAATGCTCAAGGTCGGCACGCCGGTCGCCGTCGAGGGCTATCCGTCGACCAAGATGACGAACGAAATGCGCGCGGAGCGCATCACCGTCGATGGCAAAACGTTCGAACTCCGCTGATCGACGATGATCGCATTTTTTGAAGCGCTGGAGACATCGGCCTTCGGGGAACTGGCGCGCAGCTCGGTCTGGCTCTACCCCGTCGCCAACGTTGCCCACGTCCTCGGAGCCACGCTCCTGGTCGGCGCCATCGTCGTATTTGACATCCTGGTCTTGAGACGCAGGTTCCAGACCGCCGACGCCGTATCTGGCGCCGCACTGGCGACCGCCGCGACGGGGTTGGCGCTTCTTCTGTTCAGCGCGCCGGTTTTGTTCGCGGCCGAAACCAGCGCGCTCATGCGCAACCCGGTCTTCCTGACCAAGATGGCGCTACTCGCGATAGCGACGGCCAACATCGCGATCTACTACGCGCGCCGGCCGAGGGAAGGGGACATACGCGCGGTTCACGCGATCATCTCGGCAAGCGTGTGGGTTGCGATTGTGATCGCCGGCCGATCGATCGCTTACGTCTGACGCCGCGCGCAATCATGTAGGTCGAGCCAGACCGGCGACCGCAAGCCCTCCACCCAGAACCAATCACAAAGTTCGCATAATATATATTATGGAACCAACTGTATGAGTTTCTATTTGTATCAATAAGATACAAGCCGAGACAATTTTTTAATCTGGGTCGCGCGACCGCAACTCAGTGCCTCACTTCTCGTGATGCTCGGCAACGAACCTGTCGAGCAGTCGCACACCCCAACCGGCGCCCCAGCTCTGGTTGGTATCCGTGCGCGCGCCATCCATCGCCGTACCGGCAAGATCAATGTGCGCCCACGGCACGTCCTTCTGGATGAAGCGCTGCAGAAATGCGGCAGCGCTCGCCGCACCACCCCAGCGCCCGCCGGTGTTCTTCATGTCGGCGTTCTTGGAGTCCATCATCTTGTCGAACGCCTTGTCGAGCGGCATACGCCAGACTTTTTCGCCCGTCGCTTTCGACGCCGAGAGCAGTTCGTCGGAAAGCTTGTCGTCGTTGACGAACATGCCCGCGTATTCCTTGCCAAGCGCGATCATGATCGCGCCTGTCAGCGTCGCCAGATCGATGACCAGCTTCGGTTTGAATTTCTCCTGCGCGTACCAGAGCACGTCCGCAAGCACGAGGCGTCCTTCCGCGTCGGTGTTGATCACCTCGATCGTCTGCCCCGACATGCTGGTGACGATGTCTCCCGGCCGCACCGCCTTGCCGGATGGCATGTTCTCAACGCAGCCGATCAGACCAACGGCGTTGACGTTCGCCTTGCGCTCCGCGAGCGCGTGCATCACGCCGATGACGGCGGCTGAGCCGCCCATGTCGCCCTTCATGTCCTCCATACCGGCCGCAGGCTTGATCGAGATGCCGCCCGTATCGAAAACGACGCCCTTCCCTACGAAGCAGACCGGCTTTTGCTTCTTGTTGCCCTTGGCGCCGCTCCACACCATGACGGCGAGGCGCGATGGCCGCGCACTGCCCTGCCCGACGCACAGAAGCGAGCCCATACCGAGCTTTTCCATGTCTTTGACGTCGAGAATTTCGACCTCGACGCCGAGCTTTTCGAGCGCCTTCGTCTTTTCCGCAAGTTCGACGGGCCCAAGAATGTTGGCCGGCTCGTTGACGAGATCGCGCGCGACATTGACGCCGTTCACGACCGCCTTGAGCGGCACGAACGCCGCCTTCGCCTTGTCGGGATGCGCGACATGAAACACAAGCTTCTTGAGCCCGTCCTTTTCGGCTGACGCGCTCTCATCCGAATTCTTCTTGGTCAGGTACTTCTTGAAATTGTAGTGCCGCAGCATTGCGCCCTGAGCGATGAGCGCCGCCGCCTCGTCGCCTTTGAGTTCCCCCGCTGCTTCGAGATCGACAATGACGCTCGCGGCGGAGCATTTGCGCGCCTGGATCTGCGCGACGATGACACCGCCGAGGTCGATGAGTTGCTGAGGTGTCAATGTCTCGGTTTTTCCGACGCCAGCAAGGATCAATCGATCGATCGCTATTTTCGCGGGCGCCAGGATCTCGATCGTGGATTTGAACTTGCCCTTGTAGTCGGCCGCAGCCGCCGCCTTGGCGAGCGCGCCCGCCGACTTGCTATCGAGTTCGCGCGCCTTCGGCCCAAATTGCAAAGCGTCGGCAGCAAGCGCGGCGGCAACCGGCTCGGATTCCGTAGCAAGGCTCACGAACGAGATATCGAGGCGATCGGACATGCGTTCAGTTCTCCATGGAGGCGCACGCAGGCGCCTCGGTGCGAATTGGGAAAGTAATCGAGCGCGGGTTCGAGACGGCACGCCAGGCGCGCCTTACAAACGCCCTTGCCTATCGCGGCTCAAACCTGTGATTTTGCGGCCAACTTAGTCGTTCGCGGCGCGCTGGCAAGTCAACAGCCCTTGCGGCACCGCACTCTAAGGCCGCGCCGCCCGATTTCTGGCGTTTGGCCAGGGTTGTGGATGCTCCGCGCGACCCGTCTAAGCTGTTCAGAACAGCCGAACTTTCGCCACCGTGCTATGGGAGCCCAAATCCGGGGGAAGCGCTGTCCGGAGCCGTATCTGCGTCGCAAAAGCTGCCGGGCCCGCGTGAGGGGATCAATCGATTGACGCGCATTTTTTCTAGGTACGTCTTCGGTCAGGCGGCCGGCACGCTGCTTCTGATCCTGTCGTCGCTTTCCGGCATCGTCTGGATCGCGCTCGCTCTTCGTCAGCTCAACGTCATCACCAGTCAGGGTCAGGATACCATGATGCTGGTCAAGATGACGTCACTCGCGCTCCCAAATCTGATGGCGATCATCGCCCCCTTCTCTTTCCTCATCGCTGCCCTCCAGACCCTGAACCGCTTGAACACCGACAGCGAATTGATCGTCCTGTCGGCGGCCGGCGGCAAGGTGTGGACGGTTGCGCGTCCGCTACTGTTGTTGGCTCTGATCGTAAGTGCCGGCCTTGCGCTCGTATCGCATTTCGCGCAGCCCTGGAGCATGCGCCTTCTGCGCGATTACATCGTCCAGGTCCGCACCGACCTTCTCACACAGGTCATTCAGCCCGGCCGCTTCACGAGCCCGGAAGCGAACCTGATGGTGCACATTCGCGAACGTGCCCTCAATGGCGAGTTGATCGGCCTGGTGATGCACGACACGCGCGACAAGAACCAGGCGCAAAGTTACCTCGCCGACCGCGGCGTGATCGTGAAGCAGGACGATACCGCTTATCTCGTCATGTCAGGCGGTCACATCATTCGCCGCACGGACGCAAAGGAGCCGCCCCAGATCGTCGCCTTCGACCGTTACGTCGTCGATCTCGACCAGTTCGAACCGCAAGATGCGACGCAAGGCGAACTGAAACCGCGCGAACGCTATTTTGGCGAACTCATGGACCCCGGGCCGGACAGCAAACTGTATCAAGCTCAGCCCGGCCAATTCCGCTCCGAGTTGCATGAGCGCTTCTCGAGTCCGCTCTACCCTCTGGCATTTGCGTTCATCGTCATCGCCTTCGTCGGCCAAGCGCGATCGACGCGCTCAAGTCGTATGGAAAGCCTTGTCGTCGCCTTCGTCGCGGCTACCGGTTGCCGGTTGCTGGGGCTGGCGCTCAACAACGTCGTGGCCACCAACGCTGCGTTCGTACCCATGCTCTATCTTCTCCCACTGGGTGCGATTGCGGCCTCGCTGATTGTCATTCGCGGCGCCGATCGTCAGAGGTCGGGTCTTGCAACCATCGACAAGATCGTAGCCATCTTTGAACCGATCGCCGAGCGTATCAAGGCGCTCGTTGAGCGCCGCAAAGAGGCCCGCGCACGGTGAGAGCGATGAACTGGACACTCACCTTCTACATCGCTCGCCGTTTCTTGCTCGGCACGTTGGCGACGCTCGTCGTGTGCGCGCTGCTGATCTTCATGATCGACATGGTTGAGTTGCTGAGGCTATCGGGCAAATACGGTTCGGTTCCCATTGGCACGCTCGCGTCCATCGCGTTGCTACGCCTGCCGGCCTACGTCGAGTTCCTGTTCGGCTTCGCCGTCCTCGTCGGCAGCATCGGCGCACTCATGAACCTCAACCGCAAGAACGAACTGGCGGTGATGCGCGCCGGCGGGATGTCGGTTTGGCAGTTTCTGCTGCCCGGTATTCTGACGGCCGGCATCCTCGGTGTACTCGGAATGGTCGTCTATAATCCGCTCGCTGCCGGCGGCCGCGCCAAAGCGGAAACGGCCTTTGCCCAGGCTTTCGGCGGCGACCAAAACTTACTGAAAGCCCAGGGCGGCGGCTCGTGGATCCGTCAGGACGGCGAGGACGGCGAATCCATCATCGGCGCCGTTGCCGCTTCCAATCGCGGCCTCACGCTTACCGGCGTTCTGGTCTTCGCCTACGACCGCAATGGCCACTTCGCCGAACGTATCGATGCCGCGAGTGCCGACCTTGCCGACGGCTACTGGAAGTTGCGCGATGCCTGGGTCTCGAGGCTCGGACAGGAACCCGAAAAGTTCGATTTCTACCTCGTGTCGACCTACCTGACGCCCGACCGCGTCCAGGACGCACTCGGCACCGTCTTCTCGATATCCTTCTGGGAGCTGCCTGGACTAATAGAAGTCACTGAAAAAGCGAAACTTTCTGCCGAACGCCTGAAGATACAGTACGAGACGCTGTGGTCCCGCCCACTCCTTTGCATTGCGATGGTCCTTTTGGCGGCAACTGTGTCATTGCGGTCATTCCGGTCCGGCGGCATCCGGACTATGGTTTCCGCGGGCATGATCGGGGGTTTCGGATTCTTCTTGTCGGCGGAAATTGCTCGACAAATCGGCGTTGCTGGACTTGCGCCCGCTTGGGCTGCGGTTTGGCTGCCGGTGATCCTTCTCGCCATGCTGGCATCTACGGTGCTTTTGCACCAGGAGGACGGCTGAGTGATGCGTGAAACGCGGACACCGCAAGAGGGTTGCGGATTGTCACGCGAGGGGATCTGGGGACGGAATGTTCCTGGAGCCGCTCGTGCGTTCGCGCGCAATATCGCCTTCGTCGTCGCACTCGCGATCTCGGGCACGGCCCACGCCCAAGATCCAACAGCTGCACAAGACCCCACGCGCCAGCCCGTGACGACCGCGCCCAGTGCCTTCAAGGACACTGGCGGCATGATCGGCAAGGTCAAAACCAAGCTCGACTCTTCGCAGCCCATGAAGCTGCAGGGCGACCAGCTGATCTACGACACCAACGGCAATCGCGTCGTCGCGCGCGGCAACGTCGAAATTTTCTACAACGACTACATCCTCACTGCCGACGAGGTGGTCTACGACCAGAGCGCAGGCACGTTGACGGCTGTCGGCAACGTCATGCTGAAGGAGCCGCAAGGCAACGTCATCCGCGCCGATCGCTACACCCTGACTGATGACTTCCGCGACGGCTTCGTACAGTCGCTATCGGTCGTCACGCGCGACGACACGCGCATTTCCGCCGAAGGTGCGACGCGCCGCGAAGGCAACGTGACCGAATTTCAGAATGGCCGCTTCACGCCGTGTAAGAGCGACGGCAACACGCCGCCGCTGTGGTGCATCAGCGCCGCTCGTGTCATCCACGACAAGGAAGCGGCGACCATCAGCTACCAGGACGCGCAGTTTGAACTGTTCGGCCAGCCCATTATTTATCTGCCCTACTTCCAGCATCCCGACCCTTCGGTGAAGCGCAAGTCAGGCTTCCTCGCGCCCGACATCGGCCAGTCGACCTCGCTCGGCTTCATCACCGGCATCCCGTATTACTACGCGCTCGCCCCCAACATGGATTTCACGTTCAACCCCACGTACATGAGCAAACAGGGCGTGCTCTGGAAGGGGGAATGGCGCCACCGCCTCGAGAACGGTCAATACACCGTCAAGATGGCCGGCATCGACCAGAACGGCGACGACTTGCCGGGCGACATTTCCGACGACAAACGCGCCGATCTCGACGGCTGGCGCGGTTCGATCGAAACCAAAGGCCTGTTCTCGCTCTCCAGCTGGTGGAAGTTCGGCTGGGACGTGACGCTCGAAAGCGACGACGAATTCCGCCGCTTCTACAAGCTCGACAGCATTCTCGTCACCGATCGCGTCAACCAAGTGTTCCTGGTCGGCCAGTCCGACCGCAACTTCTTTGCGGCCCGCGCTTATCATTTCGGTGGCCTGTTGCTCGACGACACGCCCGACGCCGAAAGCATGACCCACCCGATCATCGACTATAACTACGTGTTCGATGACCCGGTGCTCGGCGGCGAACTGAAAATCGACACCAACGTGCTGAGCTTCTCACGCAGGGATGTCGGCTCGTCCACAACCGGGTTTGCCGACCAGAACATCAACCGCATCGTAACCGAAGTGAAATGGCGTCGTCGCTTCACCGACGCCGTAGGCATCACCTACACGCCCTTCGCCAACTTGCGCGGAGACATCTATCAGTTCGACAATTTCACCGACCCCACCACGGTCGTTTGTCCAACGCCCACCACGTGCTCGGGCGACCTTGTCGACGACGACACGACATTCCGCGGTGTCGCCGCCGGTGGCGCGACCGTGACATATCCCTGGGTTGCGAACACCGCATACGCCAGTCACGTTATCGAGCCGATCGCCCAGATCATCACGCGCCAGGAGAGCGTCACCCAGCGCCAGCTGCCTGACGAAGACGCTCGCAGCCTGATCTTCGACGACACCAACCTGTTCGAGGTCTCGAAGTTCTCCGGCTACGACCGCACGGAAATGGGCACACGCGTCAACGCCGGCATCCAGTACACGTTCCAAGCTAATGACGGCGGCTACGCGCGCTTCCTCGCGGGCCAGAGCTACCATCTGTCCGGCGACAACGTGTATGCCGACCCCGGCCGAACGGACGACGGTAACTTCATCTACTCACCAACCAGCGGCCTCGAAACCGATCGTTCCGACTACGTGCTCGGCGCATACATCGCGCCAACGGATTCCTTCCGCATCATTTCGCAGAGCCGCTTCAACGAGTCGGATTTGACGCTACGCCGCGAGGACCTGTCGGCTCAGTTCATTTATGGGCCGCTCGTGTCGCACGTGACCTACGCCTACGCCGCCAACGATCCCGAACTCGACAATGGAGAATCGCAACAAGACATCGTCGCGTTTGCAGGATTGCAGCTCACCGACCGCTGGAGCGTCGGCGCGGGTGTCCGTTACGACATCGACGACGACCGTCTGCTCTACGACAGCATGCAGGTCCGCTACGCCGACGAATGCTTCGTGCTGACGGCAAGCTACAGCGAGTACTACTACGACAGCGACACGATCGACGATGATCGCACGCTGATGTTGCGTTTCGAGCTGAAGCACCTGGGCGGCTACGCCTACAAGACCGACTCGCTCGACTTCGCCTTCGGCGGCGAACAGCGGACCGATTGACGGGGCGCCGTAAACGTCGGATTTTGGCCACGGTTCGTGTGGATAAGCCGCAGCGGTGGGCATGCCATGCTGTAGGCTCCAGGCAGCACCGAATCGGCAACATAGGCTTAACCAAACATGCGTCTCGCGGGGACAGCATTGTTCGATCCGCTCAATTCTATCATCCGTCGCAGCGCGCTGGCGGCCGCCGCCCTTTGTACGTTCGCATTTGTTTCAGGCGATCGCGCGCTTGCGAACCAGGCCAACGAGGCCGAGCTACCCGCAAAGACAATCGTCACCGGAGATGACGAGGCACCCGACAAGCCGGGCAAGAAAGGTGCTTCAGACAAGAAGTCCGCCAGCCGCGAAGGCAGCGGCAAGAATTCCGGCGGCCAGGCAATTGTCGCGCTCGTGAACGACGAGCCGATAACGGGCTACGAAGTTCAGCAGCGCGCCGCTATCCTCGGCGGCGGCAACATACAGCAACAGGCCCAGGCCAACTTCAAGTCCATCATCAAGAACCCCAAGACGACTGAGCGCCTGAAGGCAATCTTGAACGAAGTTGTCAAAGCCAACGAAGGCAAATCGCGCGACGAGATCATCGCCATCTTCGAACGTCGCAAGAAGGAGTTTGGCATGAGCCTGCAGAAGCAGGCGGTTGAAAGTGCGCGCGCCAGCGCCCTACCGGGCGTCAAGAAACAAGCGCTCGATGAACTGATCGACGAACGGCTCAAGGCTCAGGAAGCCAAACGCATGAACGTCACGATCGACGACGCCGATGTCGATCGCATCGTGAATGGCATTGCCGAGCGCAATAAGATGACGATCGATCAGTTCAAGCAGCAGCTCGGCGGATCGCTCGATCCGATGAAGGGGCGCGTGCGCGCCCAGCTCGCCTTCAACGAAGTGATCCGCCGCCGCTACGGCGCCCAAATCACCGTCACGTCGCGCGACGTCGACCGTATGGTGGCTAACGCATCCGGCGGCGAGGACGATGTCGAGTTGCAGATCCAGCGCATTCGCATCGCCATGCCCGCAAAGCTCGATCAGGGTGGGGTCGCACAGCGGCTGCAGGAGGCTGAGGCCGTTCGCCAGAAATTCGACGGCTGCAAATCGCTTCCCACGATTGCGCGCGGCGTCGCCGGCGCCAAATTCGAGGACCTCGGTAAGCGCAAAGCCGCGACCATCAACGAACCGACCCGCACGATGCTGCTCAATGCGTCCAACAACGAGATATTGCCGCCGACCGTCGGTGAAGGCGGCGTTGAACTGTGGGCCGTGTGTGGGCGCAGCGCCGTCACCGCCGAAGTATCGAAGCGCGACGAGGTCGAAGGCCAGCTCAAGCAAAAGCAGTTTGAGCTGATGGCCAAGCGCCACCTCAAGGATCTGCGCCAGGACGCGCACATCGAGTACCGCTGAAAATGTCGGCCATGACCGCCAGCGATGTCGCCGCCACGTCTGGCGGCGTGCTTGCTCTTGCCGTCACTATGGGCGATCCCGCCGGTATCGGACCCGACATCACCCTGACAGCGTGGAATGAGCGCAAAGCGCTCGCACTTCCTCCTTTTGCCGTCTACGGCGATCCGACCGTTCTGCGCGCGCGCGCCGAACAACTCGGCATCGAGGCACCAATCCATTCGGTCCTGAACGCCGCCGCCGCCCCCGCTCATTTCGCCTCCGCACTTCCCGTCGTCGCAGTGCCGACGTCCGAACTCTGCACGCCCGGAACACCGAGCATCGCCAACGCAACCTGCCTGATCGGCGCAATCGATCGCGCCGTAGCCGACGCAATACCCGGATTCGCCCCCCCC
>CADECN010000086.1 GCA_902825785.1 uncultured Hyphomicrobium sp.
GTCCTGCCCCCCGCTCGTTGCCGAGCCGCTTGTGTCGCCGGGCAAGTAGCTTGCGCCGCCGCCGTTGGTGAAGATGACGGAGTTGTTGGTCGCGGAATATCGTTGCCCGGTCGCACTGCCCGAAAACGAGTTGGAGAATACGCTCAGAATCCCCCCGAGCGTCCCGGTGGCAAAGTGCCCGGAGAATGCGGGCGTGCCCGAGATCGTGATGGTCCGTCCCGAGACAATAATCATGCCCTGGCTCTCGGCCCACCAATGACGAACCGCCGCGCCAGAGATGGTGTAATTCGTTGATTGATTGACGATCGTACCGCCCTCGGTCGCCATGATGTGCGCGCCACCACAGGCCGCGAAGTCCATGTTGCCGAGGGTGATCAGCGTTCCACCATAGCGGGCACGCACGCCATTCGTTGATCCGGTGGTCGTGACCTGGAAACCCGCAACCGTCCATTGCACGCTGCACACGTTCGTCAGCACCGTGCCGCTTGTGCGGGAGAGCACGACGTTGGCTGGCGTCGTCGGATCGCCCCTGAGTGTCAGCGCACCGACCCCAATTGGCTGCTTGAGGACAAGCGCTTCCGTCCACGTCCCGTTTCCGACCTGAACCGTGACGGAGAAGGTTGCGGTGTCGAGCGTGGCGACAACGTCGAGTGCCTTCTGGATCGTGAGGAACGCGCCGCCGGCGTCGTTCACCAGTCCCGCGTTGCTGTCGCTGCCGTCGCTGCGCACGTAGTAGGTGCGGTTGGCTGCGAGGATTTCGCGCGCGCCGCCGCTCGGAAAACTCACCCGGCCGTTGGTGCGGTCGATTCTGATGCCTTCAAACCAGGCGGAGCCGTTCGCGCTCACCTTGAAATGAAAATCATCGTCGCCGGTCAGGCCGATTTCGGCGCGCCCGGAGAATCCCGTTTGATACAGGAAGCTCGCGGTGTCGCCGGCCGCGTTCTTGTTGACCTTCACCTGATGGCCATTGCCCGCGTGGTTGAACAGCGTCGCCGGAGACGTCACCGCGAGGCGGTTCGTCGTATCGGCGGTCGCGCCGTTGATGCCCAGCGTGGTCGCCGCAATCGCGCCACCCACGAGCGTCGACCACGCGCCACCGTCGTACACGAGCGCGACGTTCTCATCGGCTACCCACACGATCCAGCCGTCGCGCGGCACGTAGAACGCCCACGCACCGTCCTGGAAGGCGGCGATGCGGCCCGACTGTCCGACCCAAGCGCCGCTTGCCGCAACGGCTACGAGATAGCGCTCTCCGTCCGCCGGCGAGCCCGGCGGCGCGGCGAGATGGCGGTCCGCGACCGAGAGCTGAACCAGGCAGTCGAGCGCCCGGATCGCCTCGTTGTGGGTCACGTGTTTCTGAGCTTGAGCGGCGAAAATATAGGGAAGCGCGAGGTTCGGCGTATCGGTCATCGGTTTCGAATGTCCTGAACGAGCCTCCCTCGTCGCCTGCGATGATACGGCCGCCCTGAGATGCGGGGATAAGTTTATTTTCCCGCAGGGTTTTCGCGGCTTAACCGTAATCGCGACACGCGCGATGCATTTTCAAAGTGCGCACGTCCTGGTGTATGGGTGTGGGTGCCGTTTGGGATTGTCATGCCGCGCCGCAAGCTCTTGTTCCTCATCTCGGAAGACTGGTTCTTCGCGCTGCATTTCCTGCCGCTCGCGAAAGCGATTGCGGCGCGCGGTTACGAGGTGTCGGTCGCGACGCAGGTCAACGCCCACGCAGACGCGATCACTTCGTCGGGCGTGGCGCTGTATCCGATCCGGCTGGGTCGCGCCGGGCTCAATCCGATTTCCGCGCTCGCCGAACTTTCAGACCTCAAGCGCCTTTATGCGCGCCTTCGCCCCGACGTCGTGCACCAGATCGCGCTGAAGCCGATCGTGCTCGGTACGCGCGCCGCGGCCAGCGCGGGCATTCCAGGCATCGTCAATATGATCGCCGGGCTCGGCTATGTCTTCGCCGACGATACCGCGCGCGCGCGGCTCATACGCGCCGGCATCGCGCCGCTCTTGAAGCGCGCCTTCGCGCATCCAGGTTCGCGCATCATGGTGCAGCACCGTGACGACGCGGCCGAGCTCAACCGCCTCCATTTGGCTGCGAAGGACGCCATCGACATCGTACCCGGCGTCGGCATCCAGCCGCACGAGTTCGACATTCCGCCGCCGCCTGCCGGGCCGCCACTCGTCGTGCTGCCGGCGCGGCTTTTGCGGCACAAGGGCGTCCTCGTCTTTGCGGAAGCCGCGCGCCGCTTGAAGGATGCGGGCGTGGCCGCGCGCTTCGCTATCGCGGGCGCTCCCGATCCCGGCAACCCGGCGTCGCTGACCGAGGATGATCTTGCGCGTATCGCGGCCGATGGCGCGGTCAAACTCATGGGCTGGCGCGATGACATGCGCGCCGTTCTGGCCGATGCCGCCATCATTTGTCTGCCAACGTACTACCGCGAAGGGTTGCCGAAATCGCTGCTCGAAGCCGCCGCCGCCAATCGCGCCATCGTCACGACCGACATGCCGGGCTCGCGCGACGTGGTGTTGAACGGCGAAGGCGGCTGGCTGGTTCGGCCACGCGATGCCGTTTCGCTTGCGGCGGCCCTGCGCGAAGCGATCACCGATCCGGCGTTGCGCGCGCGCAAGGCGCAGGCCGCCTGCGATCACGCACGGACGCACTATGGCATCGACGCCATTGCTGAGCGCACGACCGAAATCTACGAAGCGGCCATTGCACACCGGCCGCGATTGACACATTCGGGTGAGCGGCTAAACCCGCCTCTGGGCGAGGGATCGGGCACATGAAATATCTGGTAACGGGCGCGGCCGGCTTCATCGGCTTTCATACCGCGGCGCGGCTGCTAGAGCGCGGCGACGAGGTCATCGGGCTCGACAATATCAATTCGTATTACGACCCCAGCCTCAAGGAAGCGCGTCTGGCGCAACTCACAGACCGCAAGGGCTTCACGTTCCACCGTCTCGACCTCGCCAATCGCAACGCCATCGCGCTGCTGTTCGACACGGAGCGTCCGAAGCGCGTGATCCACCTGGCGGCGCAGGCAGGCGTGCGCTACGGGCGCGAAAACCCGGACGCCTATATCGATTCGAACATCGTCGGCCCGCAGTCGATCCTGGAAGGTTGCCGGTCAACCAAGGTCGAGCATCTGGTGTTTGCGTCGTCGAGCTCGGTCTACGGCGCCAACACGGCCATGCCGTTCAGCATCCACGACAACGTCGATCATCCACTCAGCCTGTATGCCGCGACGAAGAAGGCGAACGAACTGGTCGCCCATTCCTACGCCCACCTCTACGGCTTGCCCGTCACCGGATTGCGCTTCTTCACCGTTTACGGACCTTGGGGACGGCCCGACATGGCGCTGTTTCTTTTCACCAAGAAGATCCTTGCGAGCGAGCCAATCGACGTTTTCAACAACGGGCATCACGCGCGCGACTTCACCTACATCGACGACATCGTGGAAGGCGTGGTGCGCATTGCCGACCGCGTCGCGCAGCCAAATCCCAAGTGGACAGGTGACGAACCCGATCCCGGCACGTCGTCGGCGCCGTACCGGCTCTACAATATCGGCAACAACAATCCGGTCGAGCTGATGCACTTCATCGCCTGCATCGAGAAGGCGCTTGGGCGCGAGGCGAAAAAGAACTTTCTGCCGCTGCAGCCGGGCGACGTACCCGCAACGTTCGCCGACATCGACGATCTTGTTGCGGACGTCGGCTATCGGCCGTCGACTTCGATCGAGGACGGCATCGCCAAATTCGTCGACTGGTATCGTTCGTACTACCGCTAACTCGCCGGTCCGTTCAGGTTCCACGCGGCTTGGCGCGTGCGGTCGGGGCGGCGTTCGCCGGATCCTCGGGCCAGACGTGCCTGGGATACTGCCCACGCATGTCGGAGCGAACGGCTGACCACGAACCCTTCCAGAAGCCCGGCAGATCGCGCGTGATCTGGATCGGACGGTGGGCGGGCGACAGCAGATGCAGCGTCAGCGGCAAGCGGCCGCGCGCGATTGCCGGATGCTCTTTCAAACCGAACAACTCTTGCACACGGATGTGCAGCGACGGTGCGCCAGTTCCGTCATAGTCCAGCGCGTGGCGGTTGCCGGTCGGCGCTTCGAAGTGCGTCGGCGCGTCGGCATCGAGGCGCTGGCGCAAAGCCCACGGCAACAGCCCATGCAGCGCCTGATCCAGCACTTCGGCATCGACTTCGGAGAAGCGCGTGCGGCCGGTGAGGAACGGCTGCAGCCACGTCTCGACGCTTGCGGCCAGAGCAGCATCGGACAGATCGGGCCACGTCTCCACATCGGTTTCACGCAAGAACGCCACGCGCCGGCGCAGTTGCTGTTGCGCCTTGCTCCAGGGCAGCTCGCCAATGCCGATTTGTGAAACGCCTGCTGCGAGGGCGGCGGAAACGTCCTCGCCTCCTGGAACGGCCCGCTGCTCGCTTACGAGCGTGATCGCGCCCAGCCGTTTCACACGTCGCGCCCGCACCGCACGCGCCGCCATATCGAACGCTACTTCCTCGCGCTCGACAATGGCATCGCCGGCAACGGCCGCGATATCGTCCTCGTTCGCCGCCGCCGCCAGCGTGATGCGTGTCGCGCCCGCCCTCCCCTGCAGCTCGGCGACGACCAGATAGGGCGCGCGCGCCAAGTGATCGGTTGCATCGACGCTTCCGGCGCGGCCGTTCGCGAGCAGGAACTGACCGGTCGGCCCACGCGCCTTCGCGATCCTGTCGGGATAAGCGAGCGCCAGTAGGCGCGCCGTCGACGTGGCGGCACCTCCCGGCTCAAAGCGCTTGCCGAACGCGCTCGCGGCCCATCCGCGCGCGAGGCGGCGCATATCATCGGCGCGGCGGCCACGGTCGCGTCGGAAGCGTTCCAGCCGTGTATCCAAATCAACATCGTTGCCGCCGATGCCGCGCTCGACGATCACCGCCGCGATCTCCGCCGCTTGCAGGGCCGAACCCAACTCTGCCGCCGCCAGCACCATGCGCGCCAAGCGCGGCGGCAGAGGCAGGGCACGCAGCCTCTTTCCGACATCGGTGATGCGCCCATCGGGGTCGAGCGCGCCGACGGCCTGGAGTTCGGTGCGCGCCGCCGCGAGCGGCCCCTCGGCCGGCGGATCGAGCCAGCGCAGCGTGCGGGGATCGGCGCCCCATTCGGCGCAATCGAGCAGCAGGCTTGAGAGATCGGCGGCGCGCATTTCGGGCTCGGCGAACGGCAGCAGACCCTGCGTTTCGGGCTCATCCCAAAGCCGGTAGCAGACGCCGGGCTCGGTGCGGCCGGCGCGGCCGCGGCGCTGGTCAGCCGCGGCGCGAGACACGCGTACTGTTTCCAACCGCGTCACGCCGATGTCGGGTTCAAAGCGCGGTACGCGCGCCAATCCGCTGTCAACCACCACGCGCACGCCTTCGATGGTGATCGACGTTTCCGCAATCGACGTGGCGAGTACGACTTTGCGGCGTCCGGCGGGTGCGGGCGCGATGGCACGGTCCTGTGTGGCGGGATCGAGCGCGCCGTAGAGCGGCGTTATATCCACATTCGGATCAGCGATGCGCTCGCGCAAACGTTCGGCGGTGCGCACGATCTCGCCCTGGCCGGGAAGGAACGCGAGCACGGAACCGTTCTCCTCCCTCACGGCGCGCGCGACGGCGTCCGTCACGCCATCCTCGATGCGGTCGCGCGGACGGCCGAGATAGCGCGTCACAATTGGAAATGCGCGACCCTCGCTTTCGATTACCGGCGCGTCGAGCAAGGCTGCCACGCGGCCGGCTTCCAGCGTCGCCGACATCACGAGCAATCGCAGATCGGGCCGCAGGCCGTCGCGCGCATCGAGCGCCAGCGCGAGCCCCAAGTCGGCGTCGAGCGAGCGTTCGTGGAATTCGTCGAACAGTACGCCAGCGACGCCCTGCAACGATGGATCGTCAAGGATCATACGCGTGAAGACGCCCTCGGTCACGACCTCGACCGCGACGCGCGGGCCGGTGCGGGAGGCGAGACGCGCGCGCAATCCGATCGTCTCGCCAAGCCGCTCGCCCAATGTCGATGCCATGCGTTCGGCGGCGGCGCGGGCGGCGATGCGGCGCGGCTCGAGCACGATGATCTTGCCGCCCTTGCGCCACGGCGCATCGAGCAGCGCAAGCGGCACACGCGTCGTCTTGCCGGCGCCGGGCGGCGCCACAAGAATGGCCGCGCCGCGCGCGTCGAGCGCGCCCGCGATGTCGTCGAGCACGGCATCGATGGGAAGCTGTGAAGCAAATTGCATGGGCGTATGCCCGAGCGGCTAGCGCGCCGCCTCGGCGGCGGCGCGGATGGCGGCGATGTTCCTGGCGTAGGCCGCTTCGCTGCCGCCCTTGAACACGGCGGAACCGGCCACGAGCACGTTGGCGCCCGCGGCCGCGACGATGCCGGCGGTCTCAGGCGTGATGCCGCCGTCAACTTCGATGTCAATCGGGCGGTCACCGACGAGCGTCTTCACGCGCCGGATCTTTTCGACCACGGCTGGAATGAAAGCCTGGCCGCCAAAACCGGGATTGACGGTCATCAACAGAATGAGGTCGATGCGATCAAGCACGTACTCGATCACGGTTTCCGGCGTGCCGGGATTGAGCGATACGCCGGCCTTCTTGCCGAGTGCGCGGATCGCCTGCAGCGAGCGGTCGAGATGGGGGCCCGCCTCGGCGTGCACCGTAATGATGTCGGAGCCGGCGGCCGCGAAGTCGCCCAGGTAGGGATCGGCCGGCGCGATCATCAGATGCACGTCGTAGATTTTCTTGGATGCCGCACGCACGGCTTTTACGATCGGCGCGCCGTAAGTGATGTTTGGCACAAAGTGGCCGTCCATCACGTCGCAATGAATCCAATCGGCGCCGGCCCGGTCGACGGCGGCGATCTCCTCGGCCAGACGGCCGAAGTCGGAGGACAGTATCGACGGGGCAATGAGGATCGGGCGCGTCACATTCTGGCTTTCGATGCTGCCTGCGGCTCGACCCAGACTATCCGGATTCGCCTTGAGCGGGAGCCGGTGTCATAGCGCACGGCGGCGGCGTTCGACCAGCTGCATGATGAGCGGCGTTATAATGAGCTGCATGGCGAGGTCCAGCTTGCTGCCCGGAATGACGATGGAATTCGCCCGCGACATGAAACTATCGTGCAGCATGGACAGCAGGTAGGCGAAGTCGATGCCGCGCGGGTCCTTAAAGCGGATGATAACCATCGATTCGTCGGGCGTCGGGATCCAGCGGGCCACGAACGGGTTCGAAGTGTCGACGGTCGGCACGCGCTGGAAGTTGATGTCGGTTTCGGTGAACTGCGGGCAGATGTATTTCACGTAGTCCGGCATGCGGCGCAGAATCGCGTCGGTCACCGCCTCGGTTGTGTAGCCGCGCGTGCGGCGGTCACGGTCTATCTTCTGAATCCATTCGAGGTTGATGACGGGGACGACGCCGATTTTGAGATCGGCATGGCGCGCCAGATTCACCTTGTCGGTGACAACGGCACCATGCAGTCCTTCGTAGAGGAGCAAATCGGTACCGGGTGCAATGTCGGTCCAGGGCGTAAAGCATCCGGAGCCGACACCGCAGCGTTGGGCGTCGTGCTCGTCATGCACATACTCCCTTGTCCGTCCCACGCCATTGACGCCGTAGCTCTGAAAGAGGTCTTCGAGGTCTTCCAGCAGATTCGCCTCGACACCAAAGTGACTGAAATTGCGGTTGCCCTTTTTCGCAGCCGCCTCCATCGCGGTCTCCATCGCGACGCGGTCGTAGCGATGAAACGCGTCGCCCTGCACGAACGCGGCGACGACGTGCTCGCGCCGGAATATCTGCTCGAAGGTCTGGCGGACAGAAGTCGTGCCGGCGCCGGATGAACCCGTGACGGAAATAATCGGATGCTTGATGGACATTCAGGTCGGCTCAGGCTCGCTGCGGTTTTGACGGTAGGGCGTATCAGGGAACGGCGCGGAACAGGCCGCGCCGGCCGAAGAGTGGAGAGCCTTCGCCCTTCATGTGCTGGCCGCCGAAGATCCGGATCACGCGGTCCACTTCATCGCGCGAGCCGCAAATAAGCGGCGATTTCTGGTGCAGGCGCGAAGGTACGACGTCGAGCAGCCGCTCTGTGCCCGTGGTCGCGCGTCCACCAGCTTGCTCGATGAGCCAGGCGATGGGGTTTGCCTCGTAGACCATTCGAATTCGGCCCTGGTGGAAGCCTTTGCGCTTGTCGCCTGGATAAAGATAGATGCCGCCGCGCACGAGTATCCGGTAGATGTCGGCCACGGGCGACCCCGTCCAGCGCATGTTGAAATCCTGGCCACGTGGGCCGTCGCGGCCGTTCTCACAGTCGTGCACATAGATGCGGATTGCCTCCTCCCAGTAACGGGCATTCGAGGCATTGATCGCGTATTCGCTCG
Organism: uncultured Hyphomicrobium sp.; assembly: GCA_902825785.1. Classification (GTDB taxonomy): domain Bacteria; phylum Pseudomonadota; class Alphaproteobacteria; order Rhizobiales; family Hyphomicrobiaceae; genus Hyphomicrobium_B. The sequence goes on from CADECN010000086.1 coordinate 8,410, forward strand.
TCTCGGGCGGAATTTTTATCGCGCGGCCGGTCAGGCGGTAGGTACGCTCCGTGCGATCGAGCGTGAAAATGTGGGTGCCGAAGCCGAGCGTCAGCACGAACACCGTCTGCGGTCCGTACAGGGCGAAACCGGCGGCAAGCTGGCGAGAGCCCGGGCGCAGGAATGCCGCCTCGCCGGTCACGGTCGGGTGGCGGGGCTGGATCGAGAAGATCGTACCGAATGACACATTGGCATCGACGTTCGACGATCCGTCGAGTGGATCGGTGGCGACCAGCAGCGGCGCATCGTCTTTCAATACGATCGGCTGCTCGGCCTCTTCGGAGGCAACGGCCGCGACGGGTGCCGCCCGTAGCGCCTCGATGACGGCGTCGTTTGCGACAACGTCAATCTCCTTCTGTTCGTCGAGCTCCCCGGCCCGCGCCACGACACGCGCGAAGTTGCCTCCCAGCGCACCCCGGCCCACGAGCTCGGAAATATCAATGGTGGCGTTCGCGATGGCCTCTACGGTCTCGGCGACGCTGTTTCTGGTGCGGCCCTCTAACGCCCAATCGGTCAAATGCTCCTTAAGCGTCTCGAAAGTCATCGCTTCCACCCAGATTTGCCCGGGCCTGTTGACCTGGTGGTCCCGTTGTAATGCAACTATAGTCGAATACGCGAGCGAAGGTGCTTAAGACTTAACCGGCCCGCCCGCGCCATGCGACGCAGCCAGATTTGAGAGTGAACAGCGCTCGTCATTGCGTCGCGGCGATCGACTCGCCGCTGTCGGCACGACTATCCCGAGCGCCGTCGTGCATCTGGCAGATCTGGGCGTCGCGCGAAGCAGAACGAAATACTTCAAATGATAAAGCTCCATATGAGCTACCTCTATGTAAGCCTATGACACTGCGCTTTTTATTATTCCGTTTTTTACCATGTCGCGGCTAGGATGATCGCATAGCCGTCGGATTCGTCAGCAGCGCAAGCGCCGTTGTCCCTTTCGACTGACACGTGATTTTCCGACAGCCATTTGCAAATGATCCTCTCCCGCCATCGCAAGACGCACGATCCCCGCCGACCGGTCCTCGACCTCGTGGCCGAGCAAAGGCGCGTCCTGCTCTGCGTCGCCGCCTTCTCCGGCGTGATCAACGTGCTGGCGCTCACCGGTTCGTTCTACATGCTGCAGGTCTATGACCGCGTGCTGCCGTCGCAGTCGGTTGCCACGCTCGTCGGGCTGTCGATCCTGATCCTCGTTCTTTTCTCGATCAGCGGCGTGCTCGAATTCGTTCGTTCGCGCATCATGAGCCGCGTCGGAAACAAGCTCGACCTCACGTTATCGCCGAAAATCTTCAAGGCCGTGCAGCTTATTCCGCTACGCACGCGCGCGGGCGGGGACGGCATGCAGCCGCTGCGCGATCTGGACCAGGTGCGCAGCTTCACGGCGGGTCCGGGCCTTGCCGCACTCTTCGATTTGCCCTGGATTCCGATCTACCTGTGCTTTGTCTACATGCTGCATCCGATGCTGGCGCTGGTAGCCGCCGGCGGCGCGACGCTGCTCGTGCTCCTGACAATCCTCACCGAATACATGAGTTCAAGGCCGATGCTGGCGGCCGCGGCGGCCGGCAGCCGACGCCTGGCGCTTGCCGAATCGGCGCGCCGCAATGCGGAAGCGATTTTCGCGATGGGGCTCGCGCCCGCCATCAGCCGGCGCTACGAGCGGATCAACGACGAGTACCTCGTGCACCAGCTCAAAGCATCCGACGCGGCGGGCGGAATCGGCAACATCACCAAGGTGCTCAGGCTGCTGCTGCAGTCGGCGGTGCTCGGGCTCGGCGGCTATCTCGTCATCCAGCACGAATTGACGGCTGGGGCGATCATCGCCGCCTCGATCACCGTTTCGCGCGCGCTTGCGCCCATCGAGGCTTCGATCACGCACTGGAAAGGATTTGTTTCCGCGCGTCAGGCAATGGCGCGACTTGGCGAACTGCTCGGCGCGGTGCGCGATCAGGAACGCGCCGTGGTCGCGCTGCCCGCGCCGCAGCGGGAGTTGCGCATCGAACAGCTGTTCGTCGCGCCACCCGGCCAGACCGACGCTATCTTGAGGAACGTGAGCTTCGCGGCGGCGCGCGGCGAGGCCGTCGGCGTCATCGGTCCGAGTGGATCGGGTAAATCAACGCTCGCACGCGCGCTCGTCGGCGCTTGGCTGCCGACGACCGCCTCGGGCTCCGTACGCCTCGACGGCGCGAGCCTGGACCAGTGGCAGCCTGACCAGCTCGGACGGCACATCGGCTACATGCCGCAGGACGTGGAGCTGTTCAGCGGCACGGTCGCCGACAACATCGCGCGCTTCGACCCCGCTGCATCGAGCGAAGAGGTCGTTGCGGCTGCAAAGGCGGCCGGCGCGCACGACATGATCGTAAATCTGCAACACGGCTACCAGACGGTCATTGGCGAAGGCGGGCGAGCGCTCTCGGGCGGTGAGCGTCAGCGCGTTGCGCTCGCACGCGCACTCTACGGCAGTCCGTTCCTCGTCGTGCTCGACGAACCCAACGCAAGTCTGGACGCGAGCGGCGATTCCGCGCTTTTGGATGCGATCATGGGTGTTCGCAAGCGTGGCGGCATTGCCGTCGTCATCGCGCACAGGCCGTCGGCGTTGTCCGCGGTCAACCGCGTTTTGATGCTCGCAAACGGACAGGTGCGCGCCTTCGGCCCCAAAGACGAGGTTCTGCGCGCGGTTCTGCAGTCTGTACCTCAGGGCGCCGGCAGCGAAGTCGTCGCGCAAACGTCGGTCTCGGCCGCGGGTGGCGCATGAAATTGCCAGGCGCGCTCCAGATCCTCACGCCAATGTCCGGCGATGAAACCAACGCCATCGAGCGCCGTCTGTCCGACGTGCGCGGCTATGTCATCGCGGGATTTCTGGCGCTGTTTGTGCTGATCGGCGGCATCGGCGGCTGGGCCGCCACGACGGACCTTTCGGGCGCCGTGCTGGCACCGGCAACCGTCGTCGTCGCCTCCAACGTCAAAAAGGTGCAGCATCCGACTGGCGGCGTGGTGGGAGCGATTCTGGTTCGCAACGGAGACCGTGTCAAAGCCGGGGACGTTCTGGTCCGGCTTGATGAGACGGTCACGCGCGCCAGCCTGCAGCTCATCTCATCGCAGATCGACGAGTTGGACGGGCGTCAGGCGCGGCTGATCGCCGAGCGCGACGATGCGGAACGCGTCACGTTTCCGGAGCCGCTCAATGGCCGCTCGGATCAATCGGCGGTCACGCGCATTATCTCCGGCGAGCAGACCTTGTTCGAAAAGCGCATAGCGTCGCGCACGTCCCAGATCACGCAGCTGGGCGAGCGGATCGCCGGTCTTGCGCAGGAAATCTCGGGCCTGGAGGCGCAGGTAGCGGCCAAAGCGCGTGAAACCGGCCTCATCGAGAAAGAGCTTCAGAGTTTAGAGACGCTCGAGTCGCGCCAGCTCGTTACCAGCAGCAAGATGATGGCGCTGCGGCGCGAGGCGGCTCGGCTTGAGGGCGAGAAGGCGCAACTTGTCGCGTCGATCGGCCAGGGCAAGCAGCGCATCGCCGAAATCGAGATCCAGCGCCTCGGCATCGATAGCGAGGCAAAGAGCGAGATCGTCAAAGAGCTGC